>NZ_DASVOB010000780.1:0-5080 GCF_036383575.1 Mucilaginibacter sp. | reverse complement strand
TTACCCATTCCTACCAAATGTTTGGCTTTATTATTAGGATAACTTACAGACCGGATGTATGCAAAAACTTCGTCGGATGTTGCAGCAGCCAGATCTTGCGGAGTAGGAAAACGCTCAAACAGTGCCGGCGTTACCTGGTTAATCCGTTTATCAGTACACTGTGCCGAAAGTATAACGGCCACCAATAATTGAAATGGATTATTATAGTGCAGCTCAGTAACCGGATTAGGCTGGTTTTTAGAAAAATAATCAACAAAATGGCGATAGCGTTCGGCTTTTAACATTTTTAGTTCATGGTTAATAGTTCATGGATCATGGTTCAAGCACCCAGCTTAACGCAATGGCGATCCTGTCCAAAAGTATAGATATTCACAACAATAAAAAACCATGAACTATGATCCATTAACCATAAGCCATCTTAAAATAGAAAGGTTCATAAATCACTTATTGGGTTTTGGTTTTTCGATTCGCATCGGTAACCTTTTCAACAATCATGATCTATGAACCAGTGGGGGAATCCGCAATAAATACTAACGTAAGCTTTTTGAATAATCCAGGATCTGGTGTATGGTTTGCACTTTTGGTTTCCTGATCAGCAGGTCCAAATCAGCACGAATTGAATTGTAAAAAATCACTTCGTCGGCGTCCAGATTTTCTTGTGCATTCCTGTTCATTTCAGCTTCGTTAGCTAATGCATTTAACGTTTTTGTAAAGGTTTCATCCATAAGCTTATTTTACTATAATTTTTATATGGTTTATAACGGTGGCTTAAAGATAATATTTTGTTAAATGAAAATTAAATGAAATTTTTATTTAACGAAATTAATGGCTGGAGGCCCTGAATTAGCATATTACAACAGTAAACGACTTTATATCAACCACTAATGAAATCATATCAAAATTTTGCTCAAAAAATAAGGTTAAAATATTATTGTTTGATTTAACCTAAACAATAATATCCTAACCTTTTATTTCTGACTGCCGAAAGGTAAAAACCTAATTCTTCAGGCTAAGTTCTTTGCTCTGCATCATTTTGCGGAGATTATTAAGCGCATAACGCATCCGGCCAAGCGCGGTATTGATACTAACATCGGTAATGTCAGCTATCTCTTTAAAGCTCATGTCACCAAAGTGGCGCATAATAAGCACTTCCTTCTGTTCTGACGGAAGCAGCTGGATCAGCGCTTTAAGATCCTTATGGGTTTGATCCCTGACCATTTTATCCTCGGTACTTTCATCGTAATTACCAAGCACTTCAAAAATGTCAAAATCATCTCCATTGCTGATCATTGGCGCACGTTTTTCACGGCGAAAATGGTCAATCACCAAGTTATGTGCAATTCGGGTTACCCAAGGCAAAAATTTACCTTCTTCATTGTATTTACCGGCTTTGAGGGTGTTGATCACCTTTATAAATGCATCCTGAAAAATATCTTCAGCAAGGTATTCGTCCTTTACCAGTAAGTAAATAGAAGTGTATATTTTTGATTGGTAACGCCTTATCAATTCTACTAAACCAGCTTCGTCGCCGGCTACGTATAGATGGATTAGATCCTGATCACTCTTCAATTGAAAATCCATAGAAAGTACTACTTAAACTTAATTTTTAGTTAAAACCTTTTAAAGTAAAGTGTATTCTATAGCGTGCTCCTTAGGGGTTAAAGATTTGTTTCCTCAAATAAAATAAATTATTGACAAAAAAACAAATAAAATTTTTTTTTAAAGCTCAACTTTACTATTTAATCGGCAAAACCATTCGTTAAACAATCATTTATTTGGTTAGCTCTCTTTAGACTAACTTTTAATACCGAAGGTTTAATCATTCACCAAAATAAATTTTTTAAAAAGAAGTTGTTAAAACAACATTAAACTTTAAAAAGTCAGCAAACTGTAAACTCCAATAATTCACGTAGTTTAATCCAATAAACAATTAAAACTCATTTGGATTCTGCTAAATATTTTAGGATTTTTGCATTCCGAAAAGTTCATGGTTCATAGATCATGGTTCATGGTACAAATTTTGCCATCAACCAACCAAATTCATGGCTATCTTCTATAAACCATCAACTTTGAACTAATTCAACAGAATGAGTAAAGAAGCAGAAAAAGATCCGCAAAAACATATTATCATAAAAGGTGCAAGGGTACACAACCTTAAAAACCTTGATGTGGCTATCCCCAAAAACAAACTGGTGGTAGTTACAGGCATGTCGGGTTCGGGCAAGTCATCGCTTGCTTTCGATACCTTATACGCCGAAGGCCAGCGCCGTTATGTGGAAAGCCTTTCATCATATGCCCGCCAGTTTTTGGGCCGTATGAACAAGCCCGATGTTGATTATATTAAAGGTATTGCACCGGCCATTGCCATTGAGCAAAAGGTGATCACCTCCAACCCGCGTTCAACCGTTGGTACATCCACCGAGATCTACGATTACCTGAAGCTGCTTTTTTCACGCATCGGTAAAACTATATCGCCTATATCAGGCAATATCGTAAAAAAAGATTCGGTTACCGATGTGGTAAATTTTGTGCTTTCGTTGCCTAATGAAACCCAGGTAACCATTCTTGCGCCCCTGCATCCGCACAATAACCGCAGTCTTAAAGAAGAACTTGCCGTATTAATGCAAAAAGGCTTTGTCCGCGTTGAATATAACGGTAAGCTTTCGCGTATCGAATCTTTATTAGAGGATGAAACGGTAGAGAACGTTCCATTAATGGCGGCCGAACCGGTAGTGGAGATAAAAAAAACAAAAGCGAAAAAAGCGGCGGCGGAAGTCCCGGAAGCCGACCAGGAAACCGCTGTACGCATTGTTGTTGACCGCGTTACCAAAAACGAAGAGGATGAAACCGTTAGCCGTTTAGGCGATTCGATACAAACTGCTTTTTTTGAAGGCAAGGGCGATTGTTTTGTCCGCTTCCAGGAACCGGATGGCGAAACTGAGCACGAGCGCTTTTTCTGCGACCGTTTTGAGCTTGACGGGCTTAAATTTGAAGAACCTACTCCAAACTTCTTCAGCTTTAATAACCCTTATGGTGCATGCAAAAAATGTGAAGGTTACGGCAAGGTAATTGGCATTGATGAAGATTTGGTTATCCCCGATAAAAGCAAATCTATTTATGAAGGAGCAATTGCCCCATGGCGCGGCGAAAAAATGCGCGAATGGAACGATGCCCTGGTAAGGCATGCGTTAAAGTTCGATTTCCCTATCCATCGCCAATACAATCAGCTAACAGAAAAAGAGCAGCGCCTGTTATGGGCCGGTAATAAGTTTTTCCGTGGCCTTGATGAGTTTTTCAAGGAGATGGAAGAGCAAACCTATAAAATCCAGTATCGTGTTTTGCTATCGCGATACAGGGGCAAAACTACCTGCCCTGAGTGTAAAGGCAGTCGCCTGCGGATAGATGCCTCGTATGTAAAAATCAGCGAAAAATCGATTACTGATGTTGTGCTGATGCCGCTGGATAAGGCATTTGAATTTTTCAAATCACTGGAGCTAAGCGAAACTGATGCCAAGATCGGTAAACGCCTGCTGATGGAAATAACCAACCGTCTCGGCTTTTTAAATGATGTGGGTTTAAGCTATTTAACACTTAACCGTTTATCAAATACATTATCGGGCGGTGAATCGCAACGCATTAACCTGGCTACTTCACTGGGCAGCAGCCTGGTGGGTTCAGTTTATGTACTGGATGAGCCAAGTATCGGTTTACACCCGCGCGATACGCAGCGATTGATCACTGTATTAAAATCCCTTCGTGATGTGGGCAACACCGTATTGGTTGTTGAGCACGAGGAAGAGATCATGAAAGCGGCCGATCATATCATAGATATCGGCCCGGAAGCCGGCACCCATGGCGGCGAATTGGTTTTCACCGGCACTTATAACGAAATTATAAAAGACGATAAAAGCCTCACTGGTAAATACCTGAGCGGCAGGGAAGAAATAGCTATCCCAGCAAGTCGCCGCAAATGGCACGATTTTATTGAAATAAAAGGTGCGCGCGAAAACAACCTTAAGCATGTAAATGCAAAATTCCCGTTAGGGGTGCTTACCGTTGTTACCGGCGTATCCGGCTCAGGTAAAACCAGTTTAGTAAAACGCATCCTTGCCCCTGCCGTTCAAAAAGCATTAGGCAATTATTCGGGCGAGCAAACTGGCTCATACGACGCCATTGACGGCGATTACGGCAAAATTGAACAAGTTGAGATGGTTGATCAAAACCCGATAGGCCGTTCATCACGCTCAAATCCGGTTACCTATGTTAAAGCCTGGGACGAGATCCGTAACCTGTATGCCGGCCAGCCGGCGGCAAAAGCGGCAGGGTTAAAACCATCGGCGTTTTCATTTAATGTTGAGGGCGGCCGTTGTGATGTTTGCCAGGGCGAAGGTGAAGTTAAGATAGAGATGCAGTTCATGGCCGATATCTTCCTAACCTGCGAAACCTGCGGAGGCCATCGTTTTAAACAGCATATTTTAGATATCCAGTACAAAGAAAAAAACGTGTCGGATATCCTGAACATGACCATTGATGAGGCTGTGGAGTTTTTTGCCAAAGAGCCTAAGATCATTGCCAAAATAAAACCGTTGGTTGATGTTGGCCTGGGTTATGTACAATTGGGACAGTCGTCAAATACCTTATCGGGCGGTGAGGCGCAGCGTATCAAGCTGGCATCATTCCTGGTAAAAGGCAATAGCACCAATAAAACACTATTTATTTTTGACGAGCCTACTACCGGTCTGCACTTTGCTGATATCAAAAAATTACTGAAATCATTTGACGCCCTGCTTGATCATGGCAATACCATTATTGTTATTGAGCATAATATGGATGTGATCAAATGTGCCGACTGGGTTATAGACATCGGCCCCGAAGGCGGTGACCGTGGCGGCAAAGTTGTATTTGAAGGCATACCCGAAAACCTTTTGAAACAAAAGGATAGCTACACAGGTAAATTTTTAATAGATAGGTTTTAAAAAAATTTAAAAGCACCCGTTTTTAACCGGGTGCTTTTAATTCTACCCTATAAGGGGTTCCACCCATAGCCCCTCTCGTTTGCCTTGATCAAGCTTGCGAATTT
>NZ_DASVOB010000779.1:0-9214 GCF_036383575.1 Mucilaginibacter sp. | reverse complement strand
AGGCTGATTGATGAGGAGGGCCGCGGCACCAACACCTATGTATCGCACGGGTTGATCAAAGAACATAAAACCACGCCGATACACGTTGATGTTAACATTGTTGAAAACGAAGTGCTAAACATTGCTAAGTTTAAACAATGGCGACCAGAATTTGCTGATGCTGAATTTATTTTGGAAGCCGGCAAATACATTTGTGGTGTTGAGGTTGAAAAAATGTCAAAAAGGTACTACAATGTTGTTAACCCTGATGATATAGCAACCCGTTTCGGTGCTGATACCCTGCGCATGTACGAAATGTTCTTAGGTCCGCTGGAGCAGAGCAAGCCATGGAATACCAATGGCATTGAAGGCGTGTTCAAATTCCTGCGTAAATTCTGGAGGTTGTTCCATAATGATGCCTGGGAATTTGGTGTAAGCGATGCAGTTCCATCAAAAGCCGAATTGAAATCGCTGCACAAGATCATTAAAAAGGTTGAGGAAGATATCGAGCGTTTCTCGTTCAATACTTCAGTTTCAAGCTTTATGATCGCAGTGAATGAATTGACAGATCTGAAATGTAATAACCGCGCTATATTGCAGGATATGGTGATCATCCTTTCATCATATGCTCCACATATTTGCGAAGAGTTATGGTCGTTATTGGGTAATGCCGATGGTACTTTATCATATGCACCATTCCCTAAATTCAACAGCGAATATTTGGTGGAAGATGAGTTTGCTTACCCAATCTCTATCAACGGCAAAATGAAAATGAACCTGAGCATCTCGTTAAGTCTTGATGTAAAAGAAATAGAAGCCGCCGTTTTAGCCAGCGCCGATGTACAAAAATACCTCGACGGTAAAACACCTAAAAAGGTGATCGTGGTAAAAGGCAGGATTGTGAATATGGTGGTGTAGCCCCCTCCGCCCCCTAAAGGGGGGTACTTTTGAAAATTTTAAGCCCCGGTTTTGTTTTGCAAAACCGGGGCTTTTTTTATTGCTTCTAAAACAAATTGTCATTCTAATACGAGCAATCAAGCCCTTACTCGCTCAGCGTAGGATCATTAACTATCCCCGCAAATAAGATTAACCCGGTTTTCATTTCTCTTATGGCAAAAATGAAAGGTTTGTCAATAATTATATTTTTCGTTGGTGCTGCGGTGAAGCCCACACTAACGGAGGTTGCAGCCGCTGCTTCCGTACCATCCTCATTCACATCAATATAGGCTCTGTGCATTACTTCGGTTATAGTTAAACCTCCACCTGCTGTTATCCGGCTAAAATCAGCCTGGTTGCTAAAGGCAATACTCATTCCTAATGATCCCAAAATATCCTTTAGGTCGGTACCATAACTGAATTTAAATTTAGGAATGGTAATACTTGATTTAGTGTCGGTAAGTTTACCCATTAGCAAATTCCATTTGCTTGAATCAAGGGCAAGGGCAAAGGTTTTCAAATCTTCATCTGGCATGATCATTACCAAACTGTATTTGCTGTTGCTGTACGGCAACTCAACCACAGTAGCATCACTAACAAAAGCAGCTTTGAGGTCAACGTTGTTATTGGTCATAAAATTGGTTTGCACCGTGTTGCTGTTGGCGAGGTGAAACGATGTTTTATATGTTTTGGCAGCATCAAACCGGGTTTTCCAGTTGCTTTTAAAATAAATAGCGTTAATGAGGTACATGCGTGCACCGTCATCTACTTTCTTGATGATTTCCGGAATCTTATTATTGGTTTGCGCACTTACCCAATTATTAATAGTATTTAATGCCCCTGTTTTATCGGTAAAATCAAGTGCTTTTACTTCGGCATTATAATAATCAGTATTGGTTTTCAGGAATGTCGGCAGCACTGTCAAATTATTGGCGTACCAAATGGAGTTGGCTATTTTAAGCGTTGTGTTTGGGTCGAGATCGGGAAGATTGGTTATAAGGTTGTGATGGTAACTATTTACCTGGTCTTCCGTGAAGCTGTCAAACTCCATAGTTTTACGGATATCTTTGAGCGTTTGCCCGCTGGCGCCATTGCTGGTCATCCCAATAGCGAAACTTACACTTAAAGGCGAAATAATGAGGTTTTGATCGTTCGCAATAGTTCCGGCATCCGCTTTAAACAGCTTTAAGGTAAAAGCATTACCGGGCCCAATCTGTTGCTGTTCAGTTGCCGAAAGCACCAGGTCCTTACCCGGACCGTTATTAACAGGGCCAACACCGCCTTTTTTGCAGGCGGTTATTGCTAAAATCCCCAAACCGAGTAAAGTAATTTTGCGCATCATAGTTGATAGGTTTATAATTACATTACGACTTGTAAACCACTTACGCTACAGCGTGTTAAAAATTTATGAACGATAAAAACCATAACAATTTTTTAACGCCTGTGCTTTTAAAACACCGTAGTTTAGTCTTTTAAAATACTTATTTATACCAATGCGAAATCTACTTAAAACCGCAGCTCTTATCCTGCTTGTCTCAACAGGGCTCAATGCCGCCTCCCAAACCCGTAAAGCGGTTTTTATTATTGCCGATGGTATTCCTGCCGATGTGATCGAAAAACTAAATACCCCTAACCTCAAACTGATAGCCAAACAGGGCACCTATCTACGCGCCCATGTTGGCGGCGAAAAAGGCGGTTATTCGCAAACACCAACTATATCGGCTAATGGCTATAACAGTTTGCTCACTGCTACCTGGGTAAATAAACACAATGTTTGGGGTAATGATATCAAAGCGCCTAACTACAACTACTGGAATGTATTCAGGATGTTTAAAAACGCCTATCCCAACAAAAAAACAGCAGTTTTCAGCAGCTGGACGGATAACCGCACCAAACTGATAGGCGATAAACTACCCGAGGCCGGCAATATTCATCCCGATTATGCTTACGATGGCTATGAGCTGGATACTGTAAAATTTCCGCATGATAAAGCCGGGAATTATATGCACCTGATTGATGAGCAGGTAGCAGCCTCGGCAGCAGATTGTATTAAAGACAAAGCGCCTGACCTTTCATGGGTATACCTGGAATATACTGATGATATGGGTCATAAATACGGTGATAGCCCGCAATATTATGATGCCATTGAAAAAATGGACGCGCAGGTTGGTAAGATCTGGGCGGCGATACAATATCGCAAGCAACATTTTAAGGAAGACTGGCTCATCTTTATAACCACTGATCATGGCCGTAGTGAAGCAACCGGTAAAGATCACGGAGGTCAAAGCACCCGTCAGCGCTCAACCTGGATGGTTACCAGTTATCGTCCGTTGAATAGTTATGCTAAATATTATACACCAGGTATTGTTGACATCACTCCATCAATCAACAGCTTTTTAAATGTAAAAGTACCCGAAGCCCAGCTACGTGAGATAGACAGCTAACTATGTACAAGGCTCATTGGATATCACCTGGAAAGCACTTGACCCTAAGGGCAGTGTAAAGATCTGGGTAGCCTCCGAAAATACTTTTAAAGAAGGTAAAGCCGATGAATATAAGTTATTGGCAACAGTGCCTGTAAGCAATGAACATGTACTGATTGATGTTAAAAATACGCCCTCTAAATTTTATAAAATTGCCATAGAGGGGTTGAATAATACCGTGAACAGGTGGGTTGTATTGGAGGAGAAGAAATAGATCAGCAGATAGCTGGCAACCCGGCAGCTTGATATGCCATTACTAAAACATTAAGCTAAATCCCCTTCTTTGCGCAATGCAGGGAAGAGGATTTACATTTTGTAGCCCAATAAACATTTCAAAATTATCGTCATTCAATCCAAAATACAAACTACTTTGTATTGTACACCCTGCGCCGGCGCCGTAAACTTGTGATATAAAAACAACCCCAAACCACAATGAAAAAGCCACAATTATGTACCCCTGGTGTAACGCTTGTAAACAGCATGCCAGATCTTATTATCAAAGGCATCGTAAGCCTGTTGTTTAATCCGTTATTTTATCTAAAAAACCCAAAATTGTCCGTTGCTTTTTTGCCGGTAAATTGCATACATTAGACCTATTGCCGGATAGCGTTGATCTGTTTTACTACAATCATTAATCCCCTACCTAACCTGTTTACTAAAATGACCTACAAAACCAATATACGGGTGCTCATTTGCTGTGCTGTTACAGCGCTTTGTTTGAGTGCTCAAACCGCTTTCAGTCAAAACCAATTTGAAAAGGAGCTCACGCAAAAAATGGATGATTTTTTGGCACCGACGCCCCAAACTAACCTGCAAACAACACAGGTACAAAGTGAGCTTTACCCCAGTGATGCCCCCGGTGGCATTTTAATACCCTCGGGGTTTGGCGGGTACGGCACTTACCTGTTCGGGGGGCTTGGCGCCACCTATCCTGAAACATACCATAATAACAAAGCCGATCTGATAACCTCAGTAGGGGCATGTGTTGGCAACCCTGTAAAAGCAGTAAACTTTGCTGCCAGTTTAAATATGACCGACGTGCATAAATTCAGGGACTTTTCCGGGAACTTTATTGTAAGCCGCAGATTATTTGCGGGGACAAGCATCTCGGCCGGGGCGTTGCAAGTGTTTGCCAATGAAAGCCAGTCGGATGCCTCTGGTTCAACCTTTTATCTAGCTGTAAGCCACGCAATACAAACTATTAAATCATTAACCCCTGGCTGTTCGAGGCTTAGTTATACAATAGGTATAGGCAGCGGCAGATTTTATGAAAAAAGCCCCAAAGATATTGCAGCAGGGCGGGGAAAGCATGGCACCGCTGTGTTTGGCAGCATATCCTATGAGCTTATCCAGCACGTAAATGTAAATGCCGAATGGACGGGTATGAACCTCGGCATTTCGGCAGGGATCAGGCCATTCCCTGTGCCCCTAAGTTTAGCGGTGGGGGTTGCAAACCTTACCCGGTATACCAATGATAAAGCCAATATGGTATTCTCCCTCGGTTACCCGCTCTCCCTAAACCGACGGTAACTCTCTTTCAGCAAAAGCATTTAATTATTTCATTAAAACATATAGATCTATGAAAAAGATAATCATAGCAGCATTAGTCGCGTCCGCAACTTTGGTCATAAGCATCAAACGGGCTTCTGCACAAGGCAGAAACAATCAATCGGATTGGAACGTACCGCCGCCAATTCCGCCGGTACCGCCGATTCCGCCGGTGCCGCCAATACCTCCGGTGCCACCAATTCCGCCAGTGCCGCCAATCCCTCCGGTACCACCAATTCCGCCGGTACCGCCGATAACACCGGTACCGCCTATTCCACCAGTGCCACCAATACCACCGGTGCCGCCGATTCCGCCAGTGCCGCCAATACCGCCGGTGCCGCCGATCCCTCCGGTGCCGCCGATCCCTCCGGTACCACCAATACCGCCGGTACCACCAATACCGCCGGTACCACCAATACCGCCGGTACCGCCGATTCCGCCAGTGCCACCGATACCACCGGTGCCACCAATACCGGGTTTAAAGCCCTTGCATTAATTAGGATCAATACATGGCAGTTAAAATAAACTGCCATGTATTAAAAACTTGCTCTCATTTAAACTAAAATTACATGAAACCCCAAATACAAAAGCTTAAAACAATTTTAGCCGTACTGCTTACAGGCATATCTGCTTTAAGCCATGCACAAACGGCCCACCGCATATTTGCTTTTAAAAAAGGCGATCAATTTCAACGCACTGCTTTTTTGAGCTCAAATACCGTACTGCAGCGCGGCGATCAAAAGTTTAACATCAACAGTTTTTCATCAACAACCAAAGTGTATGATGTGGTTGACGCTAACGGCCAAGGCTTTAACCTTGCAGTTACCACCAAACACATTGCCGATACGGTTGATGCCATGGGTAAAAAACTGGAGTATAGCTCAGACAAGCCCGTTACCGACAGCTCAGCTATCGCCAAAGCGCTTAATAATATTGCCGGTAAAGTTGCATCGGTAACCATCAATAAAAATGGGCTGGTAACGGATGTTACTGATCCGGCGCTGCAATTTACCAATGATACCTTCACAGCATTTACCGGTTTGCAGCAGGACCAAATTGTAAAGGGGAGCACCCTTGGCCTGCTGGCCGATTTTGTGGTAACCAAATCACTTAAACCAGGCTATACCTGGGCCGATTCAACTACTGTGAACGGGCAAAAAACTAAAAACACATTTTGGGTAGATAAGCTCACCGACAAAACAACCACCGTGGTCTTTGAAAGCGCTATTACCGGCGGCTACACCAACAGCAATACAAACGGCGTATACGTAATTGATAACCAAACAGGCGTGATCCTGGAGCGGATGATGAAAAGCATCATAAGTGGCTATCAGCTCCACAACCGTATAGTTTACGCGGCGTCAAAACGCACAGCTTTTACCGAAAGCTGTTACAAGATACATTAGTCCCGAACGTAGGGGTACAATAGGGGCTATTGTTAAAAGAGAAGGCTATGCGGTTAAGCCAAACGCATATGCCTCTCTTTTTTGTTTTATCTATTGCAGGCTGTACTTTTAATGCAGCTTCATCCTTTTAGCCGCTGCGGGGTGCAAATAATTATTGTCGCTCAACCAGTCGGCCATGCGCTGGGGCCAGGTGCTGATGCTTTGCAGTTTTGAACGGTACCCCATGTTAAAACCGTGATCACCCTGGGTATAAATATGCACCTCAACCGGTATTTTTGCTTCACGGTAACGCTGCAATAATTTCACCACCGATGGCGAACAGCAAACGTCATCATTGGCTGCCAACAAAAACGCCGGCGGGGCATCATATGGTAATTGATCAGGAATGTAAAGCGGCCCCGGATAGATCTGGATCAAAAACGACGGACGGGCATTTAACCTGTCTATGGCATCTGTTGCTTTCGGATCGCCTTTGCCTTCGCCAAAGGCCACCATATCAACCACTTCGCCTCCCGCCGAAAAGCCCATCATTCCAATACGATTTGTATCCAGTCCATATTCTGCTGCTTTGCTGCGCACCAGCCGCATAGCCCGGTAGCCGTCCTGCTTAGCATGTACATGTATTTTGTATGGCGATAGTGTATCCCTGCCCAAACGGTATTTCAGCACAAAAACGGTAACACCTAAACTGTTAAGATACTTAGCAGGATCAACCCCTTCGGCAGTATATACCAACAACCGATGACCACCACCCGGGCATACCACCACTGCGGCACCATTGGCTTTATCTTTCGGCGGCAAAAAAACAGTAAGCGACGGATTATGGATATTTTTCACCCAGTAATCCTTAGCCTGCTCCGGCTCGTTGCGGCGGTTCTCAAAACCAGGCGCTCCGTTCGGCCAAAGCGGGATAACAGCATCCTGGGCTATGCCCGCAAAAGGCAGTGTAAGGAGCACCAGGAATAGGTAAGTACTTAGTTTTGTTTGCATAAAGTAAATATACTTTATAACCGAAGGTTTGGTGTTAAAGCACTAAACTTTTATGTTAGTTAATGGTTAAATTTGAATAGCGTTTAGTTCATGGATCATAGTGCATAGCAATTAGCTTATCTGCAGAAAAACAGGCATCTTACTATAATGCCCGTACTATGAACCATCATCCATGAACCATGAACAACTAACAAAAAAGCTTATGGCAAATTTCCAGGAAATAATAGCATCAGAAACACCGGTACTGGTCGATTTTTCGGCTGAGTGGTGTGGGCCTTGTAAAATGATGCCGCCTATACTGCATGATGTAAAAACAGCGTTAGGTGATAAGGTAAAGATCATTAAAATAGATATCGACAAAAATCCGGCAGCGGCCAGCGCTTACCGCATACAAAGCGTGCCTACCCTCATGATTTTTCAAAAAGGGCAAAGTAAATGGCGCCAAAGCGGTGTAGTGCAGGCAAGGCAGCTGCAGCAGGTAGTGGAGCAATTTTTGTAACCTCACCCCGGCCCTCTCCAAAGGAGAGGGAGTAAAAACAGTAATTCAGAAAATCCTCTCCTGCGGAGAGGATTTAGGAGAGATTTAAATCCCAATCAACATGGCAACCATCGAAAGCATCCAGAACGCGTATATTGATTATGTATTAACCGAAGGCGAACAGCCTAAATCGGTTTATATTTTTGCAAAGCAAAATGAAATGAGCGAAGCTGAATTTTACCAGTTCTATGGCTCATTTGAGGCGGTTGAGCAGGGCATTTGGGCAGCCTTTGCCACCAAAACATTAGCCGAGATCCGTGCCCAGGAGGTTTGGGAAGGCTACACATCGCGCGAGAAAGCTTTATCATTTTTTTATGGCTTTTTTGAGTTGCTGAAAAGCAGCCGCAGTTTTGCGGTTTATAGTATTAAAAAGCAGCCGAAAGGATTTACAACACCAAAGGTATTCAGCCCGCTGAAAGACATTTTTGAAGGCTTTGCTGATGAGATCCTTAAAGAAGGGATTGAAAGCACCGAACTAAGCGACCGTAAATATTTCTCAAAAAAGTATAAAGATGCCTTGTGGATCCAGTTTGTATTTGTGCTTAATTTTTGGATCAATGATAATTCGGCTGGCTTTGAAAAAACCGACGAGGCTATCGAAAAAGGCATTAATGTAACTTTTGATCTTTTCCAGCGTTCGCCTATCGACAATCTTTTTGAGTATGGTAAGTTTTTAGTGCAGAACGGCGGGATAAAAGATAAGATGGGATTTTAAGATTATGGCAGATGAAACTCCGGGAACCACTCCCGAACAAAATAGTATACCTACTACCAAAGTACAGCGGTCGGCCAAGTTTGTAAAAACAGGTATTAAAATTGGCGGCAATTATATTAAGCATTACTCCAAAAAGCTATTCAATCCTGATCTGGACAAATCGGAGCTAAACGAGGATAATGCTGCTGATATCTATCAATCATTAAGCGAGCTTAAAGGTAGTGCGCTCAAAGTAGCGCAAATGCTCAGCATGGATAAAAACCTGCTGCCGCAGGCTTATGTTGATAAGTTCACTCAGTCGCAGTATAATGCGCCGCCGCTTTCGGGGCCGCTTATTGTACAAACTTTCAGGAAGTATTTTGGTAAAAACCCGGATCAAATTTTTGATAAGTTCAATATCCGCTCAACCAATGCGGCTTCAATAGGCCAGGTTCACCAGGCAGAGCTAAACGGCAAAAAGCTGGCCGTAAAGATCCAGTACCCCGGTGTTGGCGATTCTATTTCATCCGATCTGAAACTGGTTAAACCCTTCGCGTTCCGGATGCTGGGCATGAGTGAAAAGGAACTGGATGTATACATGAAGGAGGTTGAGGAACGCCTGCTGGAAGAAACCGACTAT
>NZ_DASVOB010000778.1:0-3202 GCF_036383575.1 Mucilaginibacter sp. | reverse complement strand
CAAAATGCGTGTTACCATTCCGGCTGTCGACCTTGGCGAAGCGAAGCTGGTTTACTTTACCGAAGGCGAATTGGATATCGCAATTTTAGCTTCCTGCTGTTTGCCGGGCATTTTTAAACCCATTATGATCAACGACCACATGTTTGTAGATGGTGGCATCCTCAATAATTTTCCGGTTGAACCACTGGTAGGCAATTGCGACCTGATCATTGGTTCGTGCTGTAACCATTTGCCGGTGGTTACAACCATCAAATCTTTTGGGAACCTGGTTGACAGGGCTGCGATGATAACCATTAACTCAAGCCTCAATACGCATAAAATGCTGTGCGACATAGTTATTGAGCCTCACGGTTTGGGAGGTTACGGTATTTTTGATACCGACGCAGCCGAAGAAATATATATGATAGGCTACGAAGAGGGCCTAAAGGCCATCAACGCCAACGAAAAATTGAGAGAGGTTGTCCTGGCACAAAAAAATAAAGACAGACCGGCTGATGTTTAGTCTTTAGTCGAAAGCCTTAAGTTCCAAGTGTAAAAAACGAATCCGCTTTTGACTTAGAACTTAAGACTTCCGACTTAACGAATTATGGGAACTTAACCCCATTATAATCCGAGATATTTACCTGCGGTATTGATGAACTATATTTATCATTAATAGCTTTGATAAATTCATTGGCTACAATAGCATATCCGCGAGGAGTGAGGTGCACCCCGTCCAGAGAGAACAGCCCACCACTGATATAATTTGAATTAACACTTACCCCGTTAACCACCAGGCCATTCAGTTTTATGTTTTGTAAAAAAGTATAGGCATCAAATACCGCCAGCCCTTTTGATGCTGCCACAGATTTGATGGTATTATTATAAGAAGTAACATAATCCGCGGTAAGGGCCACTTCTTTTTCGTCAAGCACATACTGGTTGTCTATCGGTGTATATGGCGTTAAACCATAAGGAAGGTTGCCAACAGGCGTTGCAACCGGTTGCCCGATCTTGCTTGTAGGGAAGGTAAGTATGATAAGATCGTTTGGAGTTGCCGCACGTGGGGCATAGGTGCTTCCTGAAACCAGCGCGTTGATGTATAAAGCCTTTGCTGCCGGGTTCGCCTTTTGTACACCTGCCAGTATTGCATTAACGGTAATAGTATTAAAATAAGGTATCGAGGTTACGTCAGGTACGGTTGCAACTACACCTTTCTGGCCTTTGGCGGTGAGGGTGTTTATCAATACACTGTATAAAGCAGCAAATGTGCTTTTGTCTGTCAGTACATCGCCTGCCCCTCCGGATGTGGCATACGCTAAAGCATCATTATTCCCAAGCCAGTTTGAGAAAAAGGTGAACGGCTTAGCCATCACAAAATCAAGATAGGTAGTGGAGTTTGTTGGCGCATTACCTGGCAGCAGGCGTTCAAAATACCCGTTAAGGTTACCGTAGGGGGCGTAAGTGATATGCAGCAGCTTAATGCCGGGTACACCATAGTTGTTGATATCGCCGGTATATTTGGTATATAAAGTAACATTTCCAAAACCGGGGACAGGAAGTATCCCGCGTATTGCAAGGTTCGTAGTTACCGGAGTTGTGATAGGTGTACCATCAGCGTTAAACCCGGTGAGTGACAAATAGCCCGATCCATTGGCCTGAGCGGTACTGAATAACGGCTGTGAAAATGTTCCCCCGCCAACCGACTGCATTTGCTTGCCAATAATGCTGGGATAGGATACTTGCTGGCCAGCAAGATATAAGCCTCCATCGGCATAGCCGGCAGTAAGCGAATTGCCTAAGGCGATGTATCTTGAAAAATCAACAGAACCGGCGGACGGTTTTGGCGTATGTACCTCGGGCTTGCAGGCACCTAATAACAGTAACCCTGCAATAATATAAATATGTTGTTTAAACGTTTTCATGTATTAATTTCTTTAAGGGTTACCAATGATAGGCCAATGAGATGCCCGGTATATATACATCGGTTTTAAATGTTCCTGATAACTGCGATTCGATATTGGTTTGGGTACGCTGCATCAGGTGCTCATACTCAAATGAGATATCAATATCAAGGTGTTTGGCTACCGTATAACCTAAACCAAGGGTACCATAAACACGGTTGGCATCAGGAGCTTCGGGAGTTACATAGCCGTCCAAAACAGCAGTGCCGGCATAGCCGCCGCCAAACCGGAGGGCAAGTTTATCATTGGCTTTATATTGAGCGCCACCGCGTATACTGTATGCCTGCTGGTAATTCCGGGCAGAGTGGGTATCCTGTAATATCGCCGTATTGGTTTTATAATCAAATGATAATGTTTTATAAGAATCCCAGTTAACCAGGTTAACATCCAGGGCAAGGATCCATTTGCGGGGATAAAAGCCGAAACCAATGGAATTGGTGGCGGGTAGCGGTATGGTTGCACTAAAAGTATTAGGTTGCGGAAAACTGCTTTGTATCGATGCCGGTACTTTAAAAATGGCATTACCTGACGAAATGGTAGTGTTTACCTGCGACCGGTGTGTGATCCCTACGGTTATGCCCGCTTCTGTTTTGAAGTAAACACCCGCATTCCAGCCGTAGCCTTTGCCGCCTCCTTTCAATTCGGCCTGACCAGGTTCGCCATTGCTGTTTGCAAGGGGGATGGCCCGGGTCAAATCGACGCTGCCGTGGTTATAAACAAAGCCTCCGCCTATGCTCATCCAGTCTGCCAGTTTTATACTTAGTGTGGGCTGAATGTAAATGGCTTTCAGGTTAAGGCTTTCCAGCACATATTTACCCTGCCAGGTATTACCCCAGTCGGTTAAACCGCCAAAAGGGGTATAAACACCTATCCCGAATTTCCAGAAAGAAGATTTTGGTCCCCATACCGCATAAGCTTCAAAAGGCGTTGCTACCTTATTGGCAGTGTGGTTCTGTATGGAGGTTCCGGCCGGGTTGAAAACGGATTTGAAAAATAAAGGACTTATCCCTCCCTGTAAATAATTTTCGGGCAGCATAGCCACAGCGCCCGGGTTAAAAAATATGGAAGCGCCATCCTGTACAATACCCGTACCGGTATGCCCCATACCTATTTGCTTTTGCCCCTCCAGGTTAACCTGAAAACCCTGGGAAAAAGCTAACAGCGGCGCCATGGTGAGCACCAAGAGTAAAATTTTTCTCATAAGAATTATAATTGGTTCGCGACAGGAAATTGCTTTTAGGTTACAACTTGAAACTGTC
>NZ_DASVOB010000777.1:0-3857 GCF_036383575.1 Mucilaginibacter sp. | reverse complement strand
TGGCAAAGTAGTAAAAATAAAAAGGCCGGCGAATTATCGGGCGGTGAGCTCAGGCAATTGGAAACCCTGATGTGTATTTATAGCCGGGCCGATTTTATTTTGCTCGATGAACCGTTTACCCATGTTTCGCCGGTACAAACGGAGATGTTTAAGGGAGTTATTCGTAAGTGTGCAGAAGTAAAAGGTATCATTGTTACAGATCATCAGTATTACAATATCCTTGATGTAGCCGATAGGATAGTTCTGATCACAGATGGCAGTACCAAGGCCATTAAGACTCCTGATGATTTGATCAGGTACGGATACATCAGTCATATTATTTAATTTGTCAGGGCCTGTAACTTAAAGTATAAAATACGGGTCTATTAGGTATAGTATTTAACGCGATGCCTAAGGTTTATCTGTTGGTCCTTTTTTTAGTTTTCTGTTGCTTTGGTGCAGCGGGAAGTGAGAAAGTGACTATCGGTGGCATCACCTTTAAAAATGTAAACCCCGATCCTGATCCGTCACCCACCGGCGATTTCAAAACTTTGGTTATCCCCATCAAAAGGGCCGGGAACCTGATTGTGATCGAAGCACAGATTGATACGCTTGAAGGTAATTTTGTATTGGACACCGGTGCGCCTTACCTGGTTTTGAACGAAACTTATTTCAGGGATATGCCCCACGCGGCGGAACAGGAATCTGCCGGAATTAATGGAGCTGCCAATAGTTCATTTACAACTTATGTCCGCAATTTGAATATACTTGACCTGCATTATGCAAAGCTCCGGGCCGATGTGACCGATCTTTCCTCTATTGAAAACGGCCGCGGGATAAAGATACTTGGTTTGCTGGGGACGAGGTTGTTTTCGGATTTTGCTGTTACAGTCGATTTGTTCCGCAATACGCTCTATATTCAAAAGCTTGATGAAAATGGTAACATCCCCGAAGCCGAAAAGGTATTTCATGACCGCTTTATGGTAAGCCCTTTCCGTTTGCTTAATGATGTTATTTTAATGAAAGGTACTGTTAATGATAACTCACTTTGGTTTGCCTTTGATAGCGCCGCCGAAACCAGTTTGCTCGATTACAGGCGTTCAAAAAAGCTGATCCCAGATATGGAGGTTATCAGCCGCTCAAAAATTATGGGTATAGGCGGTACTTCTATCGAGGTGATCTATACCCGTTTTGATAACCTGATTGTTGGCGATCGTAAGTATATGAAGAACCGGATCCTGATCACCAATCTCGAAAAAATGGGGAACGCCTACGGCTACAAAATTGATGGTGTTTTAGGCTACGACTTCTTTGTCCGCGGCATATTCACTATCAACTTTGTTAAAAAAGAATTTGAAATGTACATTTACAATAACCAGTGATATGAAAAGTTGCGCGCGTATAGTTATTGTTGTTTTTGTGATTGCTTGCATGGGCATACCTGCAATGGCGCAAAAGCGCAGTAACCTGGTTATAGCTAAAGATAAGCTGGTGCTGCTCATTGATCTGCACTCGTCCAAAACTGAATTGGATAACCTTCTCAGGAAGGCCGGCTTAAAGGGCGTGGATGCCTCCGCTATTTTAAAAGGTGATTTTACGGCATTAAAAAAAGATGGCTGGACAATGGCCGAAAAACAGGGGGACATAATTGAGTTCGACCGGCCGCTTGAAGATCTTAATAAAAATCCTCAAACCAAGCCTTACCTGATAACTACTAAAACAGATAATGATAACGAGGGATCGCCGGGGTATCCGGCCGATGTTGATTTCGGTATCAACAACTTTGCTAAAGTTACCGTGCATGAACTGCCGTCAGGATTAACCCGTTTCTTTTTGCCCGGCAATCTGCAAAACAGGAGAGCGTTACTGTCCGGCAATTTTAATAATTGGAGCACCCTTAAGGGGATCATGGCAAAAACAGATAGCGGCTGGATTGCAGATGTAAAACTGAAACCCGGTAAGTACGAATATAAGTTTATCGTTGACGGGCATTGGATCAATGACCGGTACAATAACCAGGTAGCAGATCATGATGACAATTCCATATACTTCCGTTACAACTACACTTTCAAACTGAACGGTTATGCCAACGCCCGTAAAATAATACTGGCAGGAAGTTTTAATAATTGGAATGCCAATAACATCATTATGGAAAAAAGCGGCGGAGTTTGGCAAAAACAGCTTTACCTGCATGATGGTACACAGGCGTACCGCTTTTTGGTTGATGGCAAATGGATCACCGACCCAGCCAATCCCAATAAGATCCAGGGTGATAACGGTTTTACCAATTCGGTATTGAACCTTGGCGAAACAGTTGTTTTTAAGCTTGATGGTTATACTGATGCAAAAAAAGTATATGTGGCCGGAGGTTTTAATAATTGGGAGCGTGGCTTAATTCCGCTTTCCAAAACGGCTACAGGCTGGGCTTTATCGCTGATCATTCCGCCTGGTAATTATGGCTATAAGTTTGTTGTGGATGGTAACTGGATGACCGACCCTAAAAATCCGCAGAATATGAAGGAGGGGGGCGTAGTTAATTCATACATTTCGGTAAAACCTAATTATACGTTTAAGTTAAACGGTTTCAGTAATGCAAAAAGCGTTCGCCTGGCGGGCAGCTTTAATAATTTTGATGAGTTTGGTTATACCATGGCTTTTAACGGTACCGAGTGGACGGTAAGTGTTAAATTAAAACCCGGAAAACAGCTGTACAAGTTTATTGTTGATGGTAAATGGATGATTGACCCGGGTAATAAACTTTATGAACCTAACCAATATAATTCGGGCAATTCCGTTTTATGGATCGAGTGAGAAGAAAAGAAGCAAGATTGCAGGAATCAAGATACAAGATTGAAGAAACTGAATGAAAAAAATCTTGATTCTTATAGTCTTACATCTTGACTCTCACCTCTCACCTCACTATATTAGCTAAACACAATATTTTTATGACCATCCCAATATACCAGGCCGACGCGTTTACCGATAAGCTTTTTGGCGGTAACCCGGCGGCTATCTGTCCACTCAATGAATGGCTGTCTGACGCTACCATGCAAAAAATAGCCATTGAGAATAACCTTGCCGAAACCGCTTTTTTTGTAAAAGATGGACCGGGCTATAAGCTACGCTGGTTTACCCCGGAGTATGAGATAGACCTTTGCGGGCATGCTACCCTGGCATCGGCGCATATCTTGTTTTCGGAACTGGGTTATGAGGGGGATACCATTCATTTTGAAACTGTAAAAGCAGGAACGCTTACCGTAAAGCGCGATGGTGATAAATATACTATGGATTTTCCGTCTCGGCCGCCGATTCCAATCGAGGCACCCAACGGGCTGGCCGAAGCGCTTGGCGAAAAGCAACCTGTTGCTTTTTTGCGTTCACGCGATTATTTTATTGTTTATGAAACCGAGCAGGATATCAGAGACCTTACGCCCGATTTTTTCGCGATGTCAAAAATGGATACGGTGGGCATCATAGCCACCGCTCCGGGTGATACGGCCGATTTTGTTTCCCGCTTTTTTGCACCGGGTGCAGGTATACCTGAAGATCCCGTTACCGGCTCGGCACATTGTAACCTGATCCCATACTGGGCAAAACGGCTGGGTAAAGATAGTCTGCATGCCTACCAGCTTTCGGCCCGCCGCGGCGAACTTTGGTGCGAACTTAAGGGGGAGAGGGTGCTGATGAGCGGGAAAGCGGTTACTTATTTAAAGGGGGAGATAAGGGTTTGATTTCTTCTTCATGTCATTGCGAGGAGGAACGACGAAGCAACCGCATGCTATACAGGGCGACTATGCTTCCGTGCGGTTGCCACGCTGCGCTCGCAATGACATGGTGCTAATAACCTCTCGCCTTTCACCTCAAATCAAAATATACTT
>NZ_DASVOB010000776.1:0-17802 GCF_036383575.1 Mucilaginibacter sp. | reverse complement strand
TAAACTTTAAACCAATGACGCTCAAACAACTGATTGAATGCCTTTTGGTCGTTAAGTATAATAGCCTCAAATAGTTCTGAGTCTGTTAAATTATCACTTAGCATATAATTGGGTAAGATAAAGCTATGGATTATAAATTGGGAATAAAAATATTTATTCATCCCGCTCTATACCGGTATCCCGGGAACGAAAGTGCGGTGTCATAAAATAATTTTATTTTTTTATGTGTGTTGCGTCGCTGGTATGTATCTATACTTATGTAAACCAAATTGTAAACACCAGCAATTGCGCTATTCATGACAGAAGATCAATATCTTTCTCTTTGCGAGAAATATTTAAGAGGTGAACACACCCCCGAAGAGGAAATTCTGATCAAAAAATATCAGTTTGATAATGGTCTGCTGGATGAGCACCTGGCAAATATTGATATTGCAGATCAGGAGCGGCTCCGGGCATTGCTGCACCACAAATTGCAGGCGAGCTTGAATATCCGGGAAACACCTGTAGTGAGAATGCGCAGATGGCCATATGCCGCTGCAGCCGCTGTTCTCCTGTTTGCAACCGCAGGTATTTATATCATTAAGAGCAATAAAAAGGGGCAGGGCAATCAGGTTGCCATCACCAGTAATATCGCAAAAAATGAGATCCGGCCCGGTTCGGATAAAGCAGTATTAACCTTAGCCAACGGAAATACGATAACACTTGGCGATGCACAAAATGGTGTGTTAAGTAAACAGGGTAATGCTGCTATCTCAAAATCCGGCAATGGAATAGTTATCAGCAAAAGCAACGGAAATAAAAAGCCGGAAGCTGATAATGCTATGAACACCATTGCCATTCCCCGTGGCGGAAAATATAATATCACCCTGGCCGATGGTACCAAAGTTTGGTTAAACTCAGCATCGGCATTATCATTCCCCGCTGCGTTCACCGGTACAGAAAGGAAGGTTACTTTAACAGGCGAAGCTTATTTTGAAGTTGCTAAAAATAAGGCAATGCCTTTTAAAATAGATGTGAACGGTAAAGAGGTTGTTGAGGTTTTAGGTACGCATTTTAATATCAGCGCTTATACCGATGAGCAAAGTATCTCCACCACTTTGCTTGAAGGTTCGGTAAAAATAAATTACAGGAACCGGTCAACACTGATCAAGCCCGGGCAAATGGCCGTTAATGATTCAGGCGAAGGCGTAACAGTAAAGCAGGCTAATATAGAAGAGGTAATGGCCTGGAAAAATGACAGCTTCATTTTCAATAATGACAACATCATAGCTATCATGAAAAAAATATCAAGATGGTATGATGTTGATGTTGTTTTTAAAGGAGATATGACAAATATCAACCTTTACGGAAACTTCTCCCGCTCAAAAGGGCTGGCCAGCTTGCTTAAAAATATAGAATTAGTTAATAAGGTCCGTTTTGTTACCGAGGAAAGGAGGGTTACCGTTATAGCAAAATAATTACATCCCCAAAGTATCCAAAAACCGGGAGTGTTTGAGCCCACCCCCGGCGTTGATTAGCCTTGTTAGGTTAATTAGGATAAATACCAATTAATTCACATAACCAATTATTTAACCCAAAACAAATGTATAAAATTTTTACTGCACAAAAGTGCGGGAAGATGCCTTGTCGTATCCCTAAATTTCTATTGATCATGAAACTCACCATCATTATAATGATGCTTACGCTTTTACAGGTAAGTGCTGCTACATTGGCGCAGCAGGTGAGTATTAGTGCAAAAAATACACCTGTAAAAGAGGTGCTTAAGCAGCTCACCAAACAAACCGGCTACAATTTTATTTGTGATGGCGATATCATCAACACAGCCGGTACTGTTACGCTTAACGTAAAAAATACCGAACTGAAAAAAGTATTGGACGAGTGCTTTGATAAAGACCTGGTTGAGATTGTTGCCGGCGAAAACAATACCATCGTGATCCGCAAAAAACAGCTCCCTGTTAAACCGGTAGTAGCTATAGCTATTACCATAACGGGCAAGGTAACGGATAGTAAAGGGCAAACGCTCCCGGGTGTAAGTGTGGTACTTAAAGGTACCCAGCAGGGCGTGGTAACCAATGCCGATGGCGGTTATAGCATAAAAGTACCCGGCGATAAAAGTATCCTGGTGTTCTCCTTTATTGGCATGCTGAGCCAGGAGGTTGTAGTAGGCAACAGAACTGTTATTGACGTTACCCTTTCCGATGCGCCGCATACCCTGAGCGATGTTGTAGTTGTTGGTTATGGTACGCAATCACGGGCCACGGTAACTGCTGCTATTGCCAAGGTTGATGGTAAAAACATCGGTAACCAGCCTGTAGGTACACCCGGTGAAGCACTGGCCGGTTTGGCAGCCGGTGTGCAGGTGCAGTCAGATCAGGGCTCAAAACCTGGTGCTGCGCCAACCATTCGTGTTCGTGGGGTAAGTTCTTTAAGTGCATCTAACGATCCGCTTTATGTGGTTGATGGTTACCCGCTTGAAACTCCAGCCAATTTTAACCTCATCAATCCTGGTGATATTGAGTCGATTGAAGTATTAAAAGATGCGGCTTCAGCTGCTATCTATGGCTCGCGGGCGGCAAATGGTGTTGTGCTGGTTACAACCAAACGCGGCAAGGCCGGCAAAACTACATTTTCGGTAACTGCCTATACCGGTGTACAGCAGGTGAACAGGTTTATAAAGGTTTTAAAAAGAGATCAATATGTTGACCAGGTTAAAGCCCTGAGCCGGATAAAAGGCCTGCAATACCCTACTATTTTAGATGGCGATGTATCGGCCTTGCCTGACGTTGACTGGCAAAAAGCTATTTTCAGAACAGCACCTTTAAGTGATTTTGAATTGAATGCCGCCGGTGGCAGCGAAAAAGTACGCTTTAATGCCTCGGCTGGTTTCTTTAAACAGCAAGGGGTATTGATAGGAACCGATTATAGCCGCTATACTACCCGGTTAAACCTGGATGCCGACCTGATCAAAAATGTAAAATTCGCTTTTTCAATTTCACCATCATATTCCGAACAGTTCAGGCAGCCCGCATCTGGCCAGGCAAGTGGAGCTGGTGCCAACACCAATGACTATTTGGTTGGTGTACCGAACATAGTTGCCCCTGTAAACTTGCCAAGCCCGCTTAACCAGGCTTTAACTTTTCAGCCAATTGTGCCTGTGCGCAAAGCAAACGGTGATTTTCAGGAACCCTATGACCGCGATTTGAATTACAATCTGTCGCCAACGGCGGTTTTTTCTGCCAGTAATTTTTATAACCCTGTAAATATTTTAAGTAAATCTGTTAATCGTTCAAGATCATTCCGTACGTTGGCCAATACTTTCCTGGAGTACACTCCCATTGCCGGTTTGAAATTAAAGAGTTATTTGGGTGCCACCTTAGAAAACGAACAGGTGCATGCTTATATACCGGGTACAATGGCTTATAGCTTAGCTCCAACAGCTTCGGATTCAAACCCCTTGCTGGCCGGCATATTTGCGGCAGATAATTCACGGACCAGTTTTGATTGGGTTTGGGAAAATACCGCAACATACGATAAGCAAATAGGAAAGCATCATTTTAATTTGTTGGGCTTATTTTCTACCCAGAAATATAACTCACAAATTAATTATACGGCCGGTGTACCGGGCACCTTTATAACAACCGCGGTTGATAGTCCGCTGGCTTCACCAAACACCGTGGGATCCGAAGCATTTGATGCCAATACTTTTGTATCGTACGCCGGCAGGTTAACTTATGATTATGCCCGTAAATACCTGTTTACAGCAGCAGTGCGTCAGGATGGTTCGTCACGTTTCGGACCAAACAACAGGTACGCTGTTTTTCCTTCGTTCTCTATGGGATGGCGTTTGGCCGAAGAACCGTTTTTGAAAAACGCATTGGATAAACTATCTATTAACGAACTGAAGTTAAGAGGTGGTTATGGCCGTACCGGTAATGCCAACATTGGTAGTTTTACCTACGTAAACTCAATAGCCCTTAATAAAAACTATGCATCGGGAAGTACCCGTTTATTCGGCACCCAGCAAACAGGCTTCGCCAATCCTGATCTTACCTGGGAAAAGAATGATCAAACCAGCGTAGGTGCCGATATCGGCTTCATGCAGAATAAAATAGCGTTCACCGTTGACTATTTTATCCGTTATTCAAATGGTATGCTGCTCAATAAAGCGCTGCCGCTTGATGTGGGTTATGCAACATCATACCAGGCTAATTTAGGGAAACTTCAAAATAAAGGGTTTGAGTTTACTGCCAGTACCACTTTTAAATTAGGTGCAGTGGTTTGGAATACCAATGCCAACTTATCAACCTATAAAACTAAAGTACTTGATCTGGGCGGACCAAGCGCGCTGCCTGGAGTACAGGCCATTAACGGCTGGAACAACGTTTACCAGGTTAAAGTAGGCCAGCCTTTAGGTATTATGTATGGATATCAGATCATTGGTATATTCAGAAATGCAAACGATCTGGCCAATAATGCAAAAGCTACCTCGGGTAATAAGATTGGTGATTTTATGATCAAAGACCAGAACGGCGATGGTAAAATAGACATCAATGACATGGCGGCATTGGGTCATGGACTGCCCGATGTTACTTACGGTTTAACCAATACATTCCAGTACAAAAATTTTGACCTGAGCATATTGATCCAGGGTGTGCAGGGCGTAAATATCATCAACGGAAATAATCGACAAACATTAACCGGTAATAACAACCAAAATTCGCTGGCTGTTTACTACAATAATTATTATGATCCGGCTTTTCCCGACAGAAATGTAAAGTATCCCTCACCGATTTCCACCGCTTCATTGCCTGGCCCCGCACTTAACAGCCAGGCTGTTGAAAACGGCTCATATTTTAGGGTGAGGAACATTACGCTGGGTTACAGGCTTAGTGAACACGCGCTGAGCAAGCTTTTTGTAAAAACAGCAAGATTTTATGTGACTGCTCAAAACCCGTTCCTGATAACCAAATATACCGGCTATAACCCTGAAGCAAACATCATGGGGAGCGATGCCACAACACCGGGTGTTGACCAGGGTACTTATCCTACTGCCCGCACAATTATCGTAGGTGTAAATTTTGGATTTTAATCGCTTAACCCTCAGAAATCATGAAAGTTAAAAAAATAATCATAAGCAGCCTTTCCCTGATAACCCTAATGGCTGTATTGCCGGCTTGTAAGAAGTCGTTTGTTGATCTTACCCCAAAGGGAATTATTCCTGTAACTACTTATTATGCCACAGAGATAGATATAAAAACCGCGCTCAATGGCGTTTACAGCAGCCTGAGGCCAATTTATAATGAGCAATATGGATTTGGTGAAATTCCGTCAGACAATACCCAAACCTACGGTGAAAGCGAGGTGCTATACGGTGAAGAAGATAAACTGACCTGGACTGCAACATCTACCAATCTTCAATTGGCGTATGGCCGGTTTTACGCTACCATAGCATTTGCAAATATTGTTTTAGGGCATGTGGGCACACCTCCCATGACCCAGGCTAACCGCGACCTTTATACAGGGCAGGCCAAATTTTTAAGGGCGTTAATGTATTTTAACCTGGTACGTATGTTTGGTGGTGTACCTTTGGTATTAACCGAAATAACATCCGAAAAACAGGCATATAGCTATAACCGTGCAACAGCAGCAGCAGTATATGCGCAGATAGAAAAGGACCTGACAGAAGCTGCGGCAGTACTGCCAGCCTCTTACACCGGGACTGACATTGGCCGTGCTACCAGTATTGCCGCAAATGGATTATTGGGTAAGGTGTACATGTTCGAAAACAAGTTTACAGAAGCCGAGGCTATATTGGCAACAGTATCTGCAACTGCCGGTACGCTGATCCCATATAACCAGGTATTTGGCCTTGGGAACGACAATAACAAGGACATTATATTTTCGGTACAATACCTGGGCGGTGGTTTTAGCGAGGGCAATACATTTGCCAGGGGCTTTGTGCCTCAACCATCGGGCACTACCATTACCACATCGGTAACGGGTAATAGTAATAACGTGGGGACTGCCGATCTTTATAATGCCTTTGAACCTGGCGATAGCCGGTTGGCTACATCTATCGGTATTTACAATGCAGGCACACTTACTTATTATTATGCTAAAAAGTTCATTTATTCAAGTGTGGTTGGCGTAAGTGAAGGAGATAATGACTGGCCGGTACTGCGTTACGGCGATGTGATATTGCTTTATGCAGAAGCCTTGAACGAGAACGGCAAAACCGAACAGGCATTAACCCAGCTTAACCTGGTACGCGCCAGGGCAACCCTTGCTCCAAAACTTGGCTTAAACCAGGCAGACGCCCGTACTGCTATTCGTAATGAAAGGCGTGTGGAACTTTGTTTTGAAGCCGAACGCTGGTTTGACCTGGTACGCTGGAACACCTTTATCCCGGTTATGACGGCTTTTAAAGCTAAAGGCTCTATCAACGGTACCATTGGAAATATAGTTAGTACTTTGAACTTATATCCTATTCCGCTAAGGGAAATTCAGTTAAACCCTAATTTAACGCAAAACCCAGGTTATTAAAACTTCAAAAGCCTGTCACGCTATGTTGTGACAGGCTTTTTATTCAATATTTTATCCATTGCTGATAACAGTAATTAGCGATGATTGCTGTATTTTGCTGCCGTATTTTTGTTTAATACCCGTCTGAAATGAACTTCACCCCAAAACTCATAAACCGGTTTATTTATATCGTTCTGCTGTTGTTTCCATGTTCTGTTTTTGCCCAGGACCTTGTTAAATATGTACAGCCGATGGCGGGTACAGCTATTGCTACCACAGCTTCGGCGCTAAAACATGGCCAGGCGGCAGATACGCGGTTTGCCAATACCATCCCTGCTGTTACGGTCCCCTTTGCAATGACGCAATGGACACCCGAAACAGAATCCGGTGAAACTAAGTGTGTGCCCCCTTATTATTATAAAGACAGTGTATTTAACGGCCTGCGTGGTTCGCACTGGTTAAGCGGTTCATGTACGCAGGATTATGGCAGCTTCACCATTATGCCCATCACTGGTAAGCTAAAAACAACTAATTATAGCGCGACATTTAAACATACCGATGAACTATCGTCGCCGCACTTTTATAGCATTAACCTTAATCAATATAAAGTGAATGCCGCAGTAACCTCCACAGAGCGTTGCGGAATGATGCAGTTTACCATGGAGCAGGCCGACAGCCTTTATTTATTGATCAAAGCCAATAGTGATTATCATGAAGGTTTTGTAAAAGTGGATAAACAAACAGGCGAAATATCGGGCTATAACCCGGCGCACCGCATTTACCAGGGCTGGGGCAAAAGCGCGGGCTTCAGCGGTTTCTTTGTGATCAGGTTTGAACGGAGTTTAGGTAAAACGGGCACTTTTGCGGGCGATAAAACATTTACTGCTGATAGCATCAAAAACGATGTGGGCGCCGGCATTTATGCAGGGTTTAAACTCAACAAAGGCGAAAAGCTAACCATCAGGATAGGCACTTCGTTTACCAGTTTGGACGGGGCACGCAAAAACTTGCAGGGCGAAATGCCCGGGTTTGATTTTGAAAGGGCTGTAGCAAACAGCAAATCGAGATGGGAAAAAGCTTTAGGGCAGATCAGTATCTCAACCGGCAGTGAGCAGGATAAACGGATCTTTTACACATCGTTTTATCACGCCATGCAGCATCCTCGCCTTTTTAATGATGTTGATGGCAAGTATCCGCGGTTTTCCGGTAATTACCAGATTGAAAAGTTATCAGGCGGTAATTATTATGACGATTTTTCGATGTGGGATATTTACCGGGCGCAGTTGCCGCTGTTTGAGATATTGAATCCTTCTTTAGTCAATAACCTGGCAAAATCACTGATCCTGAAAGGTAAGCAAGGCGGCTGGATGCCCGTTTTTCCATGCTGGAACAGCTATACATCTGAAATGATCGGCGATCATACCGCTTCTGTGATCAGTTCGGCATATTTAAAAGGGATCACTGATTTTGATGCTAACGATGCTTACCAAATTTTAAGGCATAATGCTTTTGAACTGCCTGCTAACCGGGCCGATTATGTGGAAGGCAAGGGCCGCAGGGCGCTGGATAGCTATTTGAAATATCAGTATATCCCTTTAGAAGATAGTGTACGTGATGCTTTTCATAAAATGGAACAGGTAAGCCGCACGATGGAATATGCCTATGACGATTACGCGCTGGCGCAATTTGCAAAAGCTTTAAAGAAACCTGCCGACTATTCGGCACTCAGCAAACGGGCAAAATATTATACCAATGTATTTGATCCGTCAACGGGGTTTGTCCGCGGTAAGCATGTTGATGGTTCATGGGTATCTCCTTTTGATGCGGATAAAAAGGCAACTTTTATTACAGAGGGTACGGCACGTCAGTACACATTTTATGTGCCGCAGGATGTGCCCGGTTTGGCCAAGCTGATGGGTGGTACAAAAAAGCTTGAACAATCATTAGATAGTTTGTTTGGAAAAGGCGAGTACTGGCATGGTAATGAGCCGGGGCACCAGATCCCTTTTATATACAATTATTCACCATCGCCATGGAAAACACAGGCAGCCGTACGCAAGATCCTGGCTACCGAGTATAGTGATGGTCCCGGTGGTTTGGGAGGGAATGATGATGCGGGGCAAATGTCGGCCTGGTATATGTTTGCTTCTATGGGTTTTTACCCGGTAAACCCGGTTTCTGGCGAGTACCTGTTATGTTCGCCTTTGTTTGATAGCATTGCTATTACACTTCAAAATGGTAAAAAGTTCGAGATCATCTGCCATAAATCAAGTCCGAAATCAATGTATATCAGCGCGGTGAAATTGAACGGCAAAATAAACCCTGATAATTTTATCCGTTACAGCGATATCGGGAACGGCGGTAAGCTTGAAATCTATCTGAATGATAAAGCAGGGAATAACTGGGCAGTTAAACCGGTAAATCAGCCGAAGGGGATGTAATTATAGAGGGCTTGGATTAGTTGGGGTTTTAAATTCATGTCCTCTCCGAGGGCTTCTGATGGGCCGTTAATTAAAAGCTATGTCATTGCGAGGAGCGGCATGGGCAAAAGCACATGGGGCGACGCGGCAATCCCATAGCTATACAGGGCGGACATGCATTGGCTACGAGATTGCCGCGCTACGCTCGCAATGACATTTTTTTTTAAAACAGAGATAATTTCATCTTCCGAACACCTGTGGTGATAACACCGACCACAGGCTTCGATTAAAAATTCGTGTAATTCGATTAATTGTAGATGCCTTGAAAAGCATTCGTGTGGAAATTTTCGGTATGAAATTTCAACGGGATCGAATTATTTTAAACGCGGCTTCCCTGTAAAAATCAGATGACTTAGGTGCATTTTTCCCGGAAATATGTAAATTGTCATCAACCAAAAAACATACCTATGAATTCTCGTCGTGATTTTTTGCAGAAACTGGGCTTATCTGCCCTGGCCCTGCAGCTTGCCCCACTTTCCGGTTGGACGGCAGGAGCAGATAATATTGAACCTCATTATGACGGCCCGCTGTTACGTGTAGCCATTTTGGGGCTTGGAGGCTACGGGGGCATGGTTGCCGAAGCTATGCAGAAGTGTACCAAAGCTAAGCTGGTTGGTGTGGTTAGCGGTACGCCATCAAAAGTTAAAGCATGGCAAAGTAAATACGGTATCCCCGAAAAAAATTGCTACAACTACGAGAACTTCGATAACATAAAAAATAACCCGGACATCGATGCCGTATATGTTATAACCCCCAACGGGCTGCACCATGATTTTGTGCTCAGGACGGCAGCAGCAGGTAAACATGCTATATGCGAAAAACCAATGGCGGTTAATGCACAGGAGGGACAGGCAATGGTTGATGCCTGCAAAAAGGCCAATGTGAAATTGCTGGTAGGCTACCGCATGCATTTTGAACCCAAAACCCTTGAGGTGATCAGGATGAGGCAAAGTGGAGAGTTTGGGAAGATCAGGTTTTTTCAGGGGCAATGCGGGTTTACCATTGGTGATCCTACACAATGGCGACTGAATAAAAAATTGGCCGGCGGCGGCTCCATGATGGATATAGGCATTTATGCTATCAATGGCGCACGTTACATGACAGGGGAGGAGCCGGTATGGGTTACCGCCCAGGAAACTAAAACCGATACGGTAAAATTTAAAGAAGGGGTTGACGAAACCATCCAGTTCCAGTTTGGCTTCCCGAGCGGGGCTGTGGCTTCTTGTTTATCTACGTACAATATGAACAATCTCGACCGCTTTTTCCTCGATGGCGAAAAGGGGTTTGCTGAGATGCAGCCTTCTACCGGCTACGGGCCAATCAGAGGTCGTACCCATTTGGGAGAGCTTAACCAGCCGATCACCACCCATCAAACTGTCCAAATGGACGAAATGGCCGATATCATATTTAAAAATAAACAGACGGTAGTACCTGTAAACGGCGAAGAAGCGGTAAAGGATCTGAAACTCATAGATGCTATTTACCTTGCTGTTAAAACAGGGAAAAAGGTGGAAGTAAGTTTGTAAAGCAGGACAACGATCCTCTGCAAATTACAATGTCATATTTAACAGAATCTGTAACAAGGAGATAATACGCTCATCTAAAATATAAAACTTAGAAAAAACATGAGCACCAAAGAAACATTTTCAATTAACGGCGAAGCGTTATTGGGAAAGATAAAAGAGATAATTCACGAAGGAAAAGCAAGCAGGATCACTATTTCGGATAAACATGGCAAAGAGTTAATGACCTTTCCTTTATCAGTAGGCCTTTTTGGGGTAATACTGGCACCTGTATTTGCTGCGGTAGGTACCCTGGCCGCCCTGGTTACAGAATGTACCATAACGGTAGAGCGTGACGAGGAAGATAAAGAAGATACCCCGAAAGAATAAGGTATCCTCCCTTATACAATATTACTGAATAACAAAAAGGCCGGGCATCCGGCCTTTAGTTTAAATATTCGGTAAAAAAATCAATTGTCCTTTTCCATGCTAATTCGGCCGCGGCTTTGTCATAACGTGGAGTAGTGTTGTTATGAAAACCATGATTGGCATTTTCATAAATAAAAGCCTGGTACTTTTTCCCATTCTCTTTTAAGGCTTTTTCATATGCGGGCCAGCCATCTGTGATGCGGGTATCCAGTGATGCATAATGTAGCTGCAGCGGCGCTTTAATTTTAGGAACATCTTCAAGGGCCGGCTGACTTCCGTAAAATGGAACAGCCGCAGCCAGGTCGGGAACACGTACGGCCATCATATTGGCGATCCCTCCGCCATAACAAAATCCAACAACACCTACCTTGCCATTGCAGTCTTTATGGTTTTTCAGGTATTCGAAAGCTGCTATAAAATCTTCCTCCATTTCGCCTTTATCCCTTTTAGCCTGCATAGCACGTCCTTCATCATCATTACCGGGATAACCGCCAAGGGGCGAAAGGGCATCAGGTGCAAGGGTAATAAATCCGGCAAGGGCAGCGGTTCTTGCTACATCTTCAATATAAGGATTAAGGCCCCTGTTTTCATGAACTACCACAATACCGCCCAGTTTCTTTTTGGCATCTGCAGGTTCTGATAATAGCCCTTTAATTGTTTTGCCGCCTTTGGGCGAAGGGTAATTGATATAACCTGATTTTAAACGCGGATCGTCCTGTTTAATTTGTATGCTGCCCTGGTAATCGGGCATCATGAAACTCAACAGTGCTGTAACGGTTAGGCCACCCACGGCATACATGGAGAGCTTTTGCATAAACGTACGCCTGTCAAGGCGGTTATGTGCGTAATCATCATACAGGTCAAATACTTCCTGTTTGATATCTTCTTTCTTGATCTGGTTCATAATTGATAAAGGCTTTGTTCAAATTTACCTGTTAGGTTCTGTTTGAGTTGTAACAGTCTCGTTACCAGTGAAGTTTTATGTTTGATGGTCAAGGAATATGTATTTTATGTTTTTGTTCCCTTAAATACACAGAAACTAAAACGGCGCTGATGTCAGGTTTAAAGCGGCTCTGTATCACTGCCCGGCTGCTTGCCGGGCGGTGCTTAAATAGCACATGATCAATATTACCCCGGGGGTAATAAGTACATACAAACCGAAACTTTTTGCCATGAAGGCGCCGGCCAGGCAGCCGGTTAGAAAGCCGGCTATGGTAATGGCCTGTTTCTTTAAACTTTCCATGCTAATTATGTTTTTGAAACCGGAGAAAAGCAGTCCGCCAAGATCAAGTGAAGCCTGGGTTACATTACCGGTCATCATGGTGGTAGGGCCATACGTTTCTTTGGCATAAAGTTTACCAAAAGCGTTTTGGAGCCCCATGGCAAATACAACCATCATTGCGGTAAGGTGCATGCCCCAATCGGTTATGAAATACAACTTTACGAACATGGCAAAGATGCCGCTTAGCAGCAGCAGAATGCCTTCTATAAATAATAGCCGGTATCTTTTGCCAGGTTCGGCCCCTATTTGCCCGCCGGTTATTACCGCTGCAACGAAAACCGGAAAGGAGAGGAGTTTGATCCAGGCCTGCGGATCCGATCCCTTAATAACCTGGTAAGCGAATACGATAAAATTGCCGGTAACATGTGCCGAAAATATAGAACCCGCGGCTACAAAGGTCACCGTGTCGCAAAAGCCGGCTACGGCGCTTAACAGGATGGTGACGTACCAGATGTTATTTGAGTTTTCCATGAGGTTATTGTAAGCGCCATTACAGCGCCATATTCAATGTCATTAAATTAAGCCATCAAGAAGCAAAGGTTTGTAGCAACCAATATATATAATGCCCGGGCCAAAGGTACGGAACAGGCGGTTGTGTACCTCTGATACATCAAAACTTTCATTTATTCATTTCCACGAAACTTTTGCATCTGCAAGCTCCTAACTTAACAGCATGAGGCAGGCATATCTACAGACAAAGCAGCCAGTATTTTCTCTTAAATGTATGATCGGATTTTTTTGGTTGATGAAAAGATAATTTAACAACATTCGCTTCGATGCGGTGAGAAGATCATTAGCATTAATGTGAAAAAAGATACATATTAAAAAAAAGTTGATAAAACGTTTTATTAATATTATTATTTTCTTAGCTTTACTGTTAACGAAAGATGTGTTACGTATAAGTCGTTTTTTATAATTGGTAAAACGATTTATCAATTGATATTAATCGAAGAACTATCTTTCAATTATTAAACTTAGCCACCATCACCAATGAGAGCACTTTTAAATTACAGGTACCTGTTTTAATTTTCCCGCAAATTCTATCATCATGTTATGCCTTTCCTCTTCAGTAAAAAATACTGAAATGGCTTTGCTTTGGCATATTGTTAGGGTAGTTTGGGTTGCAGCAGGTCTCCATTTTTTCTTCTGAAATAATCATTCTCTAACCATAATGAATGATCAAAAAAAGCTTCGCCATTGGCGGACAGGAATTTTATTGCCTTGTTTTTATGGTGTTTATTTTTCATAACAGCTTATTAATTAATAATATATATGTTCCAATTTTCTAACCACAATCAAATTAATCTATGAATGTTTTAAAACTAACCAGGCGGGCACTGGCCATGCTTTGTATCGCCCTGATTTTTTGTTCGGGTTGCAAAAAGGATAAGCAGCGAACTTATGCTCTTTTGCCGCCAGACCCGGAGGATGTAACCGCACAGGGCGCATTATCTGTAAGTATTGAGAATACCGGGGGACCAAGCGCCGCTGAGGGTTCGCCGAAGGTAACTGACGGTGATATAACCACCAAGTTCCTGATTTTTACTTATGACCCAACCTTTTGGATCCAGCTAAAATTTAAACAGGCACAGCACATCACCAGCTATACCCTCACTTCGGCCAATGATGCGCCTTCAAGAGATCCAAAAAGCTGGACGCTTTCGGGATCAAACGACGGCAGTGCCTGGACGGTGTTAGACACCCGCACTAATGAAACCTTTGCAGATCGTGAAACAACCAACAATTACACATTCACCAACGATAAAACTTACACCTATTACAGGCTTAATATAACAGCCAACGGTGGCAGTGCTTTATTCCAGATGGCCGAGTGGCGGGTAACCAATGTGCCGCAGTAAACACTCAAATAATCAATCAAAATACTTTTCAATCAACAAATAAGAAACTATGTCAAAAAATCGACTCTTAAAAGTTTTTCTTGCAAGCTTGAGGAATAACAAACTCATGTATATCGCCCTGGTATGTATGGCGTTTGTTATGAACGTTAGGGCGCAGGAAACCCACCAGGCAATAACAGTAACCGGTACGGTTAAAGACGAACTTAACCTCACATTGCCCGGCGTAACAGTACGCAACCTTAAAACCAAAACGGCTTCTGTTACTAACGAAAAAGGCCGCTTCAGTATCCTGGCCAGCCGTGGTGACTCTATTTCGGTAAGTTTTATCGGCTTCAGAACGTTCACCGCTGCTGTAAAGGACGAAATCAATTTCAATATCACCCTGCAAGCCGCGGCCAATAGCTTAAATGAGGTTGCTGTTGTGGGCTACGGTCAGCAGAAAAAGATCAGTGTAGTAGGTGCACAATCAACCGTAAACCTTGAGGATATCAAGCAGCCTGTTGCTAATCTTAGTGCAACGCTGGCGGGCCGCATCAGCGGTTTAGTTGGCGTACAGCGTTCCGGTTTACCCGGTCAAAACGGTGCCGATCTCTGGATCCGTGGTATCTCCACCTTCAACGCCAATAACAACGCCTCTCCGCTGATCATTATTGACGGGGTACAAGGCAGGGATATCAACGGTCTTGACGCTGAAGATATTTCTTCATTTACTATTTTGAAGGATGCATCTGCAACCGCGGTATATGGTGTATCCGGCGCAAACGGTGTAATCCTGATAAATACCAAAAAAGGTACTACCGGCAAACCTGTATTAATGTTTAATTACAACCAGGGTATCACATCATTTACTAAAACCCCTGAATTGACAGATGGTATAGAGTACATGATGTTAAGGAACGAGGCCCGTTTGGCCAGCGGCCAGGGTAAAGAATATAGCAACAACTATATCAACGCAACCATCAAAAATCTTGATCCTAACCTTTATCCGAATGTTAATTGGATGGATGCTTTATTTAAAAGCACTGCGCAAAACAGGCGGGCTAATTTTAGCGCCCGGGGCGGTTCAGAAACTGCTACCTATTATGTATCCGGAGCTTATTATGACGAGGAAAGCTTGCTGAAAACGGATGCCTTACAGAGCTATGATGCTACAACCAAGTTTAAACGTTACAATTTTACCTCAAACGTTTCTATGAACTGGACAAGCACCACCAAGTTTGATTTAGGTGTGCAAGGTTATATTACCAATACCAACTATCCGGGTGTAAACCCCAATGATGCATTTTCTGATGTAATGCAAACCAACCCTGTACTTTATCCTATTATGTACCCGGGTAACCTGGTGCCGGGGGTAAGTTCGGCCGGTGCACAGCCCAACCCATATGCCGAAATAACACAAACAGGTTATCAAAACATATTCAGCAACCAGGTTTTGTCAAATGCAAGGTTAACACAGGACCTGAAATTCTGGGTTCCCGGATTGTCATTTAGTGCCCTGTACTCATTTGACGTATACAATACCCATACCATTGCCCGTACCCGCAGAAGAAGCTGGTATCAAATAAACAGGGCCAATCCTTACAACGATGACGGCTCAGTTAATTTGAACGTAATACAACAAGGTTCAGATCAGCTTGGTTTTAACACTCTTGGTGATGTTAATGGTACCCGCCAGTATTATACAGAGGCTTCTTTAAATTACGATAAAAGTTTTGGTAAAAAGAGCCACATAACCGGATTGGCCTTATTTAACCAAAGGGAGCAGCTGTTAAATTCGGCAACAGATTTAACCGGATCGCTTCCTTATCGCAGCCAGGGTTTGGCCGGCAGGGTTACTTACTCTTATGATAATAAATATTTTGCCGAAGGTAACTTTGGTTATAATGGTTCCGAAAACTTTGAGCCTGCTAAAAAGTTCGGATTTTTCCCATCGTTTGGTGTAGGATGGGTACTATCTAACGAGAAATTTTACGAGCCTTTAAAAGACATTATTGACTTTGCAAAGATCAGGTACTCTGATGGTATTGTGGGCGATGGAGGTAATGGCGGTCGTAGGTTTGGCTTCCTTACACTGGTTAGCACAAGTGCAGGCGGTTATACATTCGGTAATGGTTCGGCCAGTGGCAATACCGGGTACGGCGGAACCGCTATTACCAGTTACGGTAGTGATGTGCAGTGGGCAAAATCGCACAAAAGGGACCTGGGTTTAGATATCCAGGCATTCAGATCGTTATTTTCATTAACGGTAGATGTATTTCATGAAAGAAGGAGCGGGGTGTTCTTGCAAAGAGCTTCGATACCGGCACTGGTAGGGCTTGTAAGTGCACCGGAAGGCAACCTTGGTATCATAACCAACAAAGGTATTGATGCAACAATAGCACTTAATCCTACAAAAATAGGCGCGTTTACGCTTGATGTACGCGGTACCTTTACTTATAACCGCGATAAAGTTATTGAAAATGACCAGGCGCCTCAGCCTTATCCGTACATGGAAAGAAGAGGCACTAATTACCTGGCAACGTTTGGATACGTAGCTACCGGCCTTTTCAAAAATCAGGCAGAGATTGACGCTGCCCCAACCCAGGCAGCCCTTGGTACAGTACGCCCAGGCGATATCAGGTACAAAGATTTAAATGGTGATGGTAAAATTGACGCCAATGACGTTACCCGCATCGGTAACGGCGACGTGCCTACAACTGTTTATGGTTTGGGCTTTAATTTACAGTACAAAAACTTCTATATCGGCTTATTCTTCCAGGGTGTAGCCGGCGCGGACAGGTTATTGAGCGGAGATGGTATCATACCGTTTAATAACAGTACCGGAGCCGAGCGTAGTAACCTTTTTGCTGTAGCTGAAGACAGGTGGACACCGGAAAACCCAAATCCAAATGCTTTTTATCCTCGTTTGGCTTATGGCAACAGCGCTAATAAAAATAACGCGGTGACATCATCATGGTGGGTTAAAAATATAGATTTTGTCCGTTTAAAAACGGCTGATTTTGGTTACAATCTTCCCAAAACATTGCTTAAAACTATTGGTTTCAAGAGCGCCCGCGTATATGTGCAAGGCTTAAACCTCTTGTATTGGAGCCCTTTCAAATTATGGGACCCCGAGCTTAATACCTCCAATGGTACCGCTTACCCTAATATAAGAACATTAACACTGGGTGTTCAAGCTAATTTCTAAATCATAAATCGAATAACTAAGAGAAATGAAAAAATTCACATATATAGGTTTGTGTTTGCTCGCGCTAAGCCTGGGCTCATGCAAAAAATATCTGAGCCAGGTTCCGGATGATATTATCACAACCGATAAAATATTTAGTTCCAGAACCAATACCGAAAATTTTTTGGCTAATATTTACAATACTATCCCTAATGAATTAACGCAACGCTACAATGGTGTAGGTAATTCGGGGCCATGGACAGCATCATCAGATGAAGCTAAGTATAACTGGGATTTTAACTACAGTAACAATATGAATGCCAGCACCTGGAGCAACACCGATGGTGACGTGGCATTGTATTGGGATGCCTACTACGTAGCGATACGTAATGCGACTTACTTTATGCAAAACATTGATAGCGCTAACCCTGCCGAAGTTGATGCCAACGTAAAAAAGACTTACAAGGCCGAAGCTCGTGGATTACGTGCGCTTTACTACTATTGGTTATTACGTACCTATGGCCCTGTACCTATCATTGGGGATAAGATCCTGGACGTTAAT
>NZ_DASVOB010000775.1:0-16578 GCF_036383575.1 Mucilaginibacter sp. | reverse complement strand
AAAAAAGTTATATTTGAGTATCTGAGCCTCACATCAATGAAAAAAAATCAGCTGCCTATTCCCACCTGCTTTTTGCCCCTGAATATCCTAATCAATCTATTCAAACAGTCAATTCGGATTTGGTCTGCAATATCAACCCTGACGAGATTGAAGACACTTATCAATTTTTAAATTAAACTACCTTAATATATCAATATGAAAACAATTAAATTCCTGGCCGTATTTGCATTTATGCTTACAACTTCGCTCAATGTTTTTTCACAAACAAAAACAGGGCAGGTTTATCTAATCAGGCTTACAGGTTACGCAGGTTCTGCCGTTAATTACCGGTTCTACATCGATGATCAGTTGACGTGCAAGCTAAAAAACAAATCGTTCTCAATCCATGATCTTCCCGTTGGCGACCACACAGTTAGTGTAGTGAGTGGCGGATTATCAAATGGGAAAAAATCAACACCATTAAAAATAACAGTAGTTGAGGGTAAAGCAAATTACGTTAGTGTGGTGAGCACTGAAGCAGGATACGTTAATAAAATTAATGTGCAGGAAATCACCCAAAATTCTGCAGAGCCAATACTGGCAAAAACCAAGCAAAAAACAGATTGCCAGACTAAGTAATTGAGTTGTACTACTTATTGGCAACGGTTATAATCATATTATAGCTCAATGTCCTTTATATCCTGATTGTTTTAAAAAGCCGGTGACAGCGCTGTCATCGGGGTAGTTGAGGTTGATCAGTTCACTGATGGCCTTTTTCTTATCAGCAGCTTTTTCGTAATAAGCTTTGCAGATCTGGTAGCCGACAAAATATCCCAGATCAGGGGCGGGCAAACTTGGATTATTGCCGGTGCTGACCCAATGGTCATTTTGATTGGTATACATCTCTTTTTGAAACGAAAGCCATACTTCCTGTTCATGCTTCAAGCCGTAGGACATGTACGCAGAGTTTATAGCTATTCCGGTAATAACGAATGATAAAAAATCGCAGGCGCCTTCTCGTATCGAAGACATGAGGACATTGATCTTTTGAAAGTCGGGGCGCTTTTGTTGCGTATGCACATATTCATGTATGCCCATGCGTACCAGTTCATCTTCTGTTATTCCCGGGGATGTTAAAACAACTTCTACACCAATCAGCGAAAGATTGCCGCGAACCGTACCGCCCTGTTGACGAATGCCGATCAGGAAATAGGTTTGCGCGGGTGTTAGTTCCGGATAAAGAACCTGGAAATGGGTGATCGCTTTTTCAAGCTTTTCCGCTGCCCTGTCAACCAACGGCGTTTTCATCTTTAAGGAATCCCAAAAGGACGGGTAAACCTTGATCAAATTAAGCCATTTTCGGTCAAGGCCTTCTTTATTCCGCATAAATGCCTTGAGCCCGTCACTGGCCTTATCAATATACAATCGATTAATAGCATTCAGTTGCTTTGCCGTATCTGCAGTGACCAACACGCTGTCGCGCATCGCCCAGAAATTTTGGAAGTCAGTTTTAAACACATGTTGTGCACTGCAAGCCAATGGGAAAAGCAGCAGGAAGAGGAGTAGGCGTTTCATATGCAGTCAATTTAAAATGATGTTGACTTGTAATCGGTATTCCTTAGCGGTAAATTTAAGCCAGAGAATGGATATATCCACTAATTTGAAGCCCTTATTCAAGGTTCTTAAAAAAGGGCTTAGAATTTGAGGTGCCAATAATCAGCAATTTAGAAACGTTGCAAGATAAAAGTTAGTATGATATTTGCTTTTGTGTGTTTATTTAAATAGCTTTATAACAATGGATTAACTTAAACTTATCATATTGAAATCATGGGAAACAATTCAATGCGGTATCAAACACTAGCGATTGTATTTTGTATTATAGTAAGCCTTATTTTACCTTACAATCGTGTTTCTGCTCAAATGAAAATTGATTCAAACTCCTCCAATATTTGGAATGTTTTAAATGTTGGTAAGATAGATTCATTAACCCGGTCTAAACAGATCACTTTAAAGTGGAAAAACGTTGTTGATCATAAATTTGATAGTGTCTATTTTACAGGTAAGGCACTCAAATTTAAGACAACATATCAGATACTGGACAAGCTAAAAGATACAATTAAGGACAATCGTCAGCAGGAATTAATTCAAAGTTATTTGAAAATGCAGGCTAAAGTAGATAGCCTGTCGAATAAGAACGACAAATTTGAGACCCGATTTGCAGAATGGAATAGCAAAATTGTTGAAGCAAATTCCAATACGAGAACTACCGCCGCAACGTATTGTTACTTAGCTAATGCTAATGCTGATTTTATGTCATTTAGACAAGGTCTGGTAGATAGTGACGGAAAAAAGGGTAAGAAACTTGAAGAACTTATCAATTATATTGATACAAGTAGTTATACATTACAATTGGCCGTTGATAATCGTTATTTACAGCAACAAGCATTCGATATTTTTATTACAGAAGATATCGGGACTGCCACAGCAGGTCAAATAGCTTCTAATTTTGGTGTAATTCCCGGTCGAGTAAAAAATTATTCTAACTATGAGAAGGAAAGTAAAGTCTTAAGAGAATATTTTAAACAGAATCTCGGACTTTACACTTACGAATATGCTCTTCCTGCATTTCAAAATGATACGCATAGTTGTAGGGTAAGTAATCTTCAAAAAAACTTTCAGTGGGCTGCCTTTATCTTTCAGGACAAATACCTTTATGCTTATTGGCCATTGAATGGTATCATCAAAGAGTTTAGAATACCTTATTGATAACATGGAAAAGCTCAAGCTAAAACAAGTTGCTTACACTGTTACTGGTATTTTTACTTTATTTGGCGGCTTTCTTAACTCGATTGGGCCCCCTGTTCGTTTTTCTCATTTTATTACAGGCCCAGCGCAAGTAATTGTTTTGATTGTAGGTTTTTTTATTTTAAATACAAGAAACGGCCTTTCTACTGTTGTGAAAAAATATGTACTTTCTGGGCTAATTATTTTACTTGTCTGCTCAATATTCGGTTATTATAACGTATATAGTAAATATGTTATGAAGTTGCCATCAAATGACAGTACCGTGGTCATTGGTAGCGTGCATACTCCTTCTGTTATTAGAACCTGCGGTCACAGTTTTCCCAAATACGATGGTTGCGAAACTTATTATCTTAACCTATCTGTTCGTCATACAAAAATAGGGGTGGAAAGTATTTGGACATCCGAATCGATTTTGAAAAATGAATTAATGCTGCTGGGAATTTATTGGTTCATATCGGTGATTTTTAGTGCTGCCGTATTCCTTTTTTCTGAACAGGAGCCGGAAAAAGATGCAGAACCGGTTCACCAAGAAACACCTAATTAGATATGTCGGCATGCCCGATGTGCTTTAACACTTTGTAAAAAAATTACCGAAAGACCAATGGCGAGGTGCTTGCGCTATAAGGAATTCATTCTTGGTTTTGGACTAATGATGCTGAAGAGGATGATCGAGATAGCCTTCAATAAACAATTATGAAAAATATCAAAGTGATCATTCTGGTGACCACAATAGCCCAATTTCTTGTCCCATCCGGGGTTAACGCGCAAAGTCGCAACATAATCAATGCTGATGTTTGTGTATATGGAGGGACTTCCGCAGGGGTAATTGCTGCTTATACCGCAAAAAAGATGGGCAAAACAGTGATCTTGATTGAACCGGGAAAACATTTAGGTGGTATGAGCTCAGGAGGTCTGGGGTATACCGATATTGGGAATAAATATGTGGTAACAGGTTTGGCGCGTGATTTTTATCGCCGTATAGGCTCACATTACGGCAAATTTGAACAATGGATATTTGAGCCAAAAGTAGCCGAGGGGATCTTTAATGATTATGTAAAACGGTCCGGCCTTAATGTTTTATTAGGGAACAGGTTGATAAATGTAAAGAAACAGGGAAATCAGTTAAAGGAAATTACCCTTGAGGATAGTTATAAGCCTTCGGCCGGTACCAATAAGGTCATTCAGGCTAAGGTGTTTATCGATTGTACTTATGAAGGAGATCTGATGGCACGTTCAGGTGTTTCCTATACAGTAGGGAGGGAAGCTAATAACAAATATGATGAAACCATTAATGGTGTTGAATTACTCGACAAGCACCAGTTCCCGGATGATATTGATCCATACAAAGTGCCGGGCGACCCGAAAAGCGGCTTGTTGTGGGGGATAAGTGAAGAAGCGCTACAGGATAATGGTGCGGGCGATAAAAAAGTGCAGGCGTACAATTTTCGTATTACGTTAACCAATGTGCCAGAAAACCGCATCCCGATCTCAAAACCTGAAAATTATGATCCCCTAAAGTATGAGCTGTTATTGCGTTTAAAAGAGAAACAGCCATGGAAAACAATTTCTGATGTTTTTATTATAAGTAAGATGCCAAACGGAAAAACGGACATTAACAATAACGGAGGTTTTTCTACAGATATGATCGGGATGAACTGGGAGTATCCCGAAGCAGATTATAACACGCGGGCCAAAATATGGAAGCAGCATGAAGATTATACAAAAGGCTTCTTTTATTTTATCGGCAATGATTCCCGTATCCCCGACTATATCAGGAACGAAATGAAACAATGGGGCTATCCTAAAGATGAATATACGGACAGCGGGAACTGGACAACCCAGCTCTATATTAGGGAAGCTCGTAGAATGATCGGTGAACTGGTTATGACCCAGCATCATTGCCAGGGAAAAGAACGGGTAGACGATGGTGTAGGAATGGCGGCATATGGCATGGACTCTCATAATTGCGAAAGGTTGGTAGTGAATGGCAGTGTAAAAAATGAGGGCGATGTTCAGGTACACGGATTTGCACCATATGCTGTTTCATACAGGGCTATAGTTCCAAAGCAAAAGGAAGCTGCTAATTTGTTTGTCCCGGTATGCTTGTCTGCAAGTCATATAGCTTACGGATCAATCCGGATGGAGCCGGTATTTATGGTATTAGGTCAGTCTTCTGCAGTGGCGGCGTGCCAGGCTATTGATAAAAAGATTGCAATTCAGCAGGTTAATGTGAAAGAGGTTCAACGCTTGCTCATGAGTGACCCGCTTGCGGATGGAAGCACGCCGGAGGTACTGGTTGATAATGAGGATGCCCACATAACAGGCGATTGGAAAACAGAAAAATCCGGTGGCTATGGCCCAACCTATCTTACTGATGATTCCAGGGCCGGGGTTCCAAAATCAGTGCGGTTTGCGCCGGGAAATTTAAAAAAAGGCGCTTACCATGTTTATACCTATTTTCCTAAGGTCGCAAATCCTTCAACAAAAACATATGTGACTATTTATGATGGGGCAAAGGTCACAGAAAAGGTAATTGATCAGGCTGATTTGCATGTAGAAGGGCAAACTTCAGGGGAGTGGCTTTCATTGGGGGTATATAACCTGTCACAAGAAAAGAAACCGTATGTGGAAATTTCCAATAAAAATGCCGACGGCGTGATTGTGGCGGATGCCGTGCTTTTTGTACCTGTCCGGTAATATCTTAGGAAGCGGTTTAATTTTGTTTGAAAAGTTTTCATGTGATGCGTCTCTACATTTTTAAATTTAAACAGCCTCTTAGAATATGATCCGCCTGTTTATAAGCTAACATCTCTTTTTTACAATAAATAAATGTTGGTGTGAAAAGAGCTGATTTTACAGGCAACTCTTTTACAGTTTATTCATGCAGATATGTATCTTAGCATTAGGTAAAACGTTTTATTAAATGAGAAAAACATACAAAACTTTATTTTTTGGTTTGATGCTGGCTGCGGGTTTTCTGCCACCGGCAAAAGCTCAACTCAATCATCATGCTCCCGGAGTTCCTTATTATCATGAAACCGCCGTTAAAATCAATGATTTGATAGATACGCGGCTGGATGTAAGGTTCGATTATCAAAGATCATATTTATACGGAAAAGAGTGGGTTACCCTGAAACCTCATTTTTACCCTACAGATTCGGTAAGGCTTGATGCCAAAGGCATGGATATTAAAACCATCGGGATCCTTGAAAACGGGAAGGTGATACCGCTGCGTTACCGTTATGAAGACAGCCTTTCGTTAGCTATTCAGCTTAACAGGACCTATACCGAAAAAGAGCGTTATACACTATTTATTGATTATACAGCCAAACCTAACGAGCTGCATGATAAACCCGGTTTTAAGCTTGATGGAAAAGGCTTGTATTTTGTAAACCCTTTGGGTAAGGAAGCCGGCAAACCAACCCAGATCTGGACGCAGGGCGAAGCCGAAAGCTCATCCTGCTGGTTCCCGACCATCGATAAGCCTGATCAAAAAACAACCGAACAGGTTAGCATGACTGTGCCTGCAAAATATACCACACTATCTAACGGTTTGCTCATCAGCCAAAAGAAAAACGCCGATGGTACCCGTACGGATACCTGGAAACAGTCGCTGCCGCATTGCCCTTACCTGTTCATGATGGCGATCGGTGATTTTAAGATATATAAAGATAAATGGCGCAATAAAGAGGTTTCCTATTACCTGGAGCCTGCTTATGCACCCTATGCTAAACAAATATTCGGGCAAACGCCTGAGATGATCGAATTTTATTCGAAAGCCTTAGGTGTTGATTTCCCCTGGGAAAAATACAGCCAGGTTGTTGTTCGTGATTATCCGCTGGGGGCTATGGAAAACAGCTCGGCTACTTTACACGGTGAATATGTACAAAAGTCACCCTGGGATCTGATCGATGATCCGAACGGCTCGGGAGGGACTACAATTGCCCATGAACTTTTTCACCAATGGTTTGGCGACCTGGTTACCTGCGAAAGCTGGAGCAACGAAACGCTTAACGAATCGTTCGCGGTTTTTGGTGAGAAATACTGGAACGAAAAGAAATACGGTAAAGACGACGGAGACGCCAAGCGATATGATGAATTGCAGGCTTATTTAAATAATGGTACTGCTTATAAACAGGCCTTAACCCCATTCGTGTATACTGACGAGGAAGGGATAAACGGTGCTAATATTTACGATAAAGGCGGATTAGTCTTAATTATGCTTCGTAATTACCTTGGGGATGAGGCCTTTTTTAAAGGCTTAGGGCTATACCTCAAGAACCGTAGCTTTAAAAATGGTGAAGTTCATGATCTTAGGTTGGCCATGGAAGAAATATCCGGTAAAGACCTGAATTGGTTTTTTAATCAGTGGTATTATGGCGCAGGTCACCCGGTGTTGGATATCACTTATCAATGGAATGAATCGGATCATCAGCAAAAGGTATTTATCAGCCAAAAGCAGGACGGTCAAATATTCCATGTTCCTATAGCGGTGGATTTGTATGCAGGAGGGAAGATCACAAGGAAACAGGTTTGGCTTACACAAAAGAATGATACTTTAACCTTTAATAGCCCTGTAAAGCCGGATCTGGTTAATGTTGATGCTGATAAGGTGCTGCTTACCAAAAAGACCGACCATAAGAGCTTAACCGAGTTTAACTATCAATATCATCATGCCCCGCTTTATCTTGACAGGCTGGAGGCTTTAAACGCTGCTACCAATCAGGAAACCTCAAAAGAGGGTTTGGACATCGTCCTTGCTGCTTTAAAGGATAAATACCATGGTGTGCAGCTAAAAGCGATCAAGGGGCTTAAAATGGATAGCGTAGAAGTAGCGAAAGCTGCATTGCCGATCCTGGCTGGTATTGCGCAAAATGATAAAAACTATCCTGTGCGGGCAGCCGCTATCGGCATTTTAGGGAACACAAAATCCAAAACATATGTTGCTATTTATAAAGCATCGCTTTCCAGTCCGTCATATACAGTAAAAGGGGCTGCTCTTATTGCATTAAACAGTGTGGCACCCGAAGATGCCTTCCAAAGCGCCAAAAGCATGGAAGCAGATGACAAAGGGAAACTGGGGCAAGCCATTGTTCAGGTTTATGCTTCCAACGGCTCGGATAAAGAATGGCTGTATGTGATCAATGCTTTCGGAAAAGCTTCTGTTCAGGTAAAATTTGACCTGGCGCGCGGCCCGTTCCCGGCAATGATAGGCAAACTGGAAAATCCGCAATACGTATTGCAGGGTATTCACACCATTAAGGACCTTGCTGTAAGTTTCAAAAAGTATGGTATCGCACCAAAACTCATTGCCGCGTTACAGCAAATTGAAGAGGCCCGGAAAAAGGTTAATGATACAGCGTCTGCAAGTGCCGCGGAGGATGCCATTAAAGAGATCAACCAGGCAAAAGCATAGTTTTAATTTGTCAGGTAAGAGTTATTCAGGAAGTCAGGATGGTGGTCATTTTGATTTTAAGGTTACTCTAACCTATCGATAAGTAATAAAAGTAAAGGCTGCATTATGCAGCCTTTACTTTTTATGGAGATATTACATTTCAAACGATTCAATGAAATTTAACAATGCCGGTCGGTATACTTCGCCGATGGGGAGTTCCTTTTCATTGATCACAACGGCCATTTTGGATACCGAATCGATTTTTTGTTTGTTGACAATGAATGATTTATGGATCCTCATGAAATCAGACGGCCATTTGCTTTCTATACTTTTAAAACTAAGCCGTGCAATTGCAGGTTTTTTATTACCCGAAAAGTATATTTTAACATAGTCCTTCAATCCTTCCACGTATAATACTTCGTCAAATACAATTTTCAATACACTATAGCCCGAATTTAAAAAGGTATGGTTATGAGCGGTAGCACTTATATTTAATGACTGTTTTAATGCCCGGAGTTCACAAAGCTCCTTAGCCTTATTGCAAGCCTGCATAAAACGATCAAGCGGCACAGGTTTGGTCAGGTAATCAACAACGTTTAACGCAAATCCATCCATCGCATACTCTTTGTAGGCAGAGACGATGATGACCAGCGGTTTCTTCACCAACGTTTTTATAAACTGAAGCCCGGTGATGCCAGGCATTTGTATGTCAATAAATATGAGGTCTATATCGTTTTCGTTTAAAACCGTATTGGCCGAAAATCCATCATCACAGACTGCCTTTAAATTTAAAAAGGGAATTTTACTGATATTATCGGCAAGCAAACTCAAGGCAAACGGCTCGTCATCAACTGCAATACAATTTATCATGCTTTTAATTTCAATAGTAAGTTAACTTCAAAAAGATTGTTTTTGTCTTTAATAATTAATTCGTGCCTGTTTTCATACAATAAATTTATCCGCCGGCTTACATTAGGGATTCCTATACCGGAGGCTTCTTCTTTCTGCTCATTACTTGATGAGTTATATTTATTGATAATGTTGAAATTCAGAAACTGGTCATCGGTAAATAACTCAATGGTAATAAAAGGATTTTCGACCGTGCCTGTGCCGTGTTTAAAAGCGTTTTCGATAAAAGGGATCAGCAGCATGGGTTCAATAAGCTGCTGATCGTTTGTTATATTAAATCTGCTTTCTATCTTAACTTTCTTTCCAAACCGCTGCTTCTGCAGGTCAATGTAATGGTTTAGATATTCTTCCTCTACTTTGATGTTAACCTTATCGTCGTCGGTATGATAAAGCATGTATTTCATTAAGCCCGATAGTTTCATTACCGTTGGTTCCAGCTCGGTGCTGTTTAACCTTACCATGGCCACGATATTGTTGAGCACATTAAATATAAAGTGAGGGCTTATCTGCGAACGCAAAAAAGATAGCTCGGTCTTTAACTTCTCCTTATCAGTTTCACGCAGTTTTTCCCTGTATCTCAGCAGGTCATTAATGGTAGTATAGGCAAGGCTTGCAGCCATGGTCAGGAAAAAGGCCGGTAATTTAAACCAGATGGCCCGTGCCAGGTTATACGGAATGTCAATTTCTAAGAGGATATAAATATAGTGGTGCAAAACCAGGTACAATGCGTAAATGGCTACAGAGATCAACGCGTAGTACAGGTACCTCCCTTTCATAAACAACTTAGGGATCAGGATTGTGCTGTTGAAATAGAATACGATGATCCAGTAAAAATAGCCCACGTAATCCAGCTTCATGAAATCGCTCATGTTTTCGGGACTGTAGGAGCGGGAGGGATCAACATGGTAGGAGTGCATGATGTAAGGCAGTAACATTAATACAAGCCAAACACATATATGCGCTAAAACCTTAAATTTTTTATTGTATAAACTCAAGCCTATGATATGATTATTGTCATCCATAGTTAAAATACGTTTATAAAAGCATTAATAAAGATATTCATATATCACGCAGTATTATTTTTACAATAGAGGGGGCGAAGTATTTTAAGTAAATACATTGCAGCATTAGTATAACTGGTAAATAAAAAGAGTTTTGCTCCAGGCCCGTTTAACGGGTTATCCTATGGCCGTCTTTTAAAAGCAAACCGATGTGCGGTGCATAAAACTGTTTATAAATGGTTTTTGAGCAGGTTTAAAAACTTGTACTAAGATATTCAATCTCCGCAATTCCCGCTAAAGATCAATAAAAAAATCTTTGTCGCATTATCCCGCCTTTTTGTCTTACGGATGCTGGGTTTTGTCGATTTATTAAAATCTATAAAACTATTATTTTATTATTTGTGAACAATTATAATAAACCATAACAGTAGCTGGGCTTCATAATTCGGCAGGCCCCTGTTGCATAAATAGACTTTATAAATGGAAGCATTTTTTATGCTTTCATAACCGGGAAGGATTTCATAATGCCGTGTTTCAATTTTGAAAGGATTGCCCTGTAAACCTGCGCCAGGAAGTATCTGAACTACATGTGCATTCAAGAGCTTAAATGATTTAATAACAGGTCATTTGAGATTTAGTTGATCAATGTCACTTGAGAAATGATATTGAACTGCGTTCCGGGGTGAGATACGGAACGCAGTATTTTACAACTATTCATCGCTCCATTCCCGCTTGTTTTTTGCGCTTACAATAAACCCAATTATATAATCAACAAATCTCAATCGTATGTTTAAAAGTCTACTCCTAAAAGGAAGATTTCTGGGTGTGCTGCTATGCTGCTTAGTTTCTTCGATGGTAGTTACAGCTCAAACAAAGTACAAAGGAAAGGTTATCAGCAGTGATGATAAACTGCCGGTGATCGGGGCCTCGGTACGTGTTAAAGGGGCTGCAACAGGCGCGATAACTGATGTTAACGGCGACTTTTCCATCTCCCTGAACTCCGGCGGCACCCTGGTCATCTCCTACATCGGTTTTACAACCAAAGAGGTGGTGGTAGGTGCCGATGCCAATTTAAAGATCACCCTGGCTCCCGGCAACAACACCTTGAACGAGGTGGTAGTGACTGGCTACGGCAGCCAGCGTAAAAAAGACCTGGTAGGCGCTGTGGCTGTGGTAGATATGACCGCGGCCACCAGGCAACCCACATCATCTGTAGAAAATCAGCTGCAGGGCCAGGCCGCGGGCGTTACTGTTATCGCATCCGGCCAGCCGGGCGAAAACCCTTCTGTTAAAATTCGTGGTGCAAACACTTTTGGCAACAACCAGCCTTTGTATGTTGTTGACGGTGTGCCAACAACCAATGTAAGCGACATCAACCCAAATGATGTTGCCAGCATGCAGGTACTGAAGGACGCCAGCTCTGCATCTATTTATGGTGCACGTGCGGCAAACGGTGTAATTGTGATCACCACTAAAAAAGGTACAGGTAAGGTAAGTGTATCTTATGATGCTTACTATGGTACCCAGGTGCCAAAGGGGGGCAATGTATTTGATCTGCTTAACCCTACCGAGATGATGAGCCTGCGCAACCTGGCCATCAAAAACACTGCTGCCCTGAAAGGGATAGCTGTTGATTTAACCAGCAACCTTTATGGGCCAAACGGCGATGTATTGCCTGATTATATCAGCGCCGGCGGATCGGATCCTTATGGCATACACGATGGCGACCCGGCGGTTGATCCGGCTAAATACAATGTAAATCCATTTTATACTTCCGGCGACCCTTCAGGCTTTTACAGGATCACAAGATCAAATAAATCTGGTACCGACTGGTATCACGAAATTTTCAAGTCGGCACCTATCCAAAGCCATAACGTTGCCTTAAGCGGCAGTTCAGATTTAGCTACCTACCTGTTCTCGATGAACTTTTTTGATCAGAAAGGTACGCTGATAGATACTTACGATAAGCGTTATACCGTAAGGGCAAACACAAGCTTCAATGTAACCAAGCATATCAGGGTAGGCGAGAACATGTCATACTCTTTAACAGAAAACCCGCTGATCAATGAAAATGATGAGGGTTCGGGCATCGGTATGTCCTTCCGTGAACAGCCGATAATCCCGGTATATGATATCATGGGCAACTACGCCGGCGATAATACTGCTAATTTGGGCAACGCAGTTAACCCGGTGGCTGTACAGCAGCGCACCGCCAATAATTACGGTGCCAATAATAGGCTGTTTGGTAATGTGTTTGCCGAAGTAGATTTCCTTAAATACTTTACTTTACGTACCCAGTTTGGCGGCGAATATTACTCCGATTATAACCACAGCTTTACCTATCCGCAGTATGAAAACTCTGAAAATACTACAACTAATTCCTATTCAGAAAATTCATTCAACGGCTACAATTATACCTGGACAAACACTTTAACTTATCATCAAACCTTCCATAAGCATGATGTTAAATTATTGGTAGGTACCGAGAACTACAAAAACAGATATGAAACTTTAGGCGCCACCAATACCGGCTATTTTACCTTCGATAAAAACTACACTACCATATCAACAGGTACCGGTACACCAACTGCTTACAGCACAATCGAAAGAGATAAATTACAATCGCTGATAGCCCGGTTGGATTATACCTATAACGATGAGTTCCTGTTAAATGCAACTATTCGTCGTGATGGTTCATCCAGGTTTTCAACCTACCAATATGGCTGGTTTCCGGCTGTAAGTGCAGGCTGGCGGATTTCGCATGAAAGCTTTATGAAAAATGTGAGCTGGGTAAACGATCTGAAGATCAGGGGCGGCTATGGCGAAATGGGTAACCAGATCAACGTTGATCCCGCTAACGCATTTACTACATTCGGTGCCAGTAAAACCAATTCATATTATGATATCAACGGTACATCAACCAGTACCGTAGCCGGCTTTACCCAAACCAGGATAGGTAACCCCGATGCCAAATGGGAGCTTGACAAAAACCTGAACATCGGTTTTGATGGCTCGTTCTTTAACCAGAAATGGGATATCACTGCCGATTACTACAAAAAGATGATCAGTGGTTTGTTGTTTAACCCAAATCTGCCCGGTACAGCAGGTTCTGCTACAGCGCCTTACAGTAATGTTGGCGCTATGAATAACACAGGTTTGGATATTGCCATAGGCACACATCAAACCCTTGGGCACGACCTGAAAATGAATGCGTCATTAACCTTTACTACTTATCATAACGTGATAAAGGCAGTTACCGTAGGACAACCGTATTTTGATGAAAATTCCGGTCGTTTTAACGGTAGCTCCATTATCCGTAACCAGGTGGGCGGCCCTGTGGGTGGTTTCTTCGGTTACAAAATTGATGGTTTCTGGAACTCACAGGCCGAAATTGACGCCGCAAATGCAAAAGCCGGGGGCACTTACCAAACCGATGCAGCCGTTGGTCGCTTTAAATACGCCGATGTTAACGGCGATGGTAAAATTGATGCAAACGACAGGACATTGCTCGGTAACCCCAATCCTAAATTTACAGGAGGCCTGAACCTTGATTTTACCTACAAAAACTTTGACCTGAATATGTTCTGGTATGGATCATATGGCAACAAGATCTGGAACGACGTAAAATGGTGGACTGATTTTTACGCCAACTTTGCCGGTGCAAAAAGCAAAACAGCTTTATATGACTCCTGGACACCAGAGCACACTGACGCCAAAGCTCCTATCCAGGAAATTGATGGCTCATTCAGTACCAACACCGTACCAAACTCTTATTATGTTGAGAACGGCTCATATCTGCGCCTGAAAAATATGCAGATAGGGTACAGGTTTGCTCCTAATATGATCAGATCAATAGGTTTGAGCAGCCTGCGTGTTTATGTATCCGGCGCAAACTTAATTACCATAACCAAGTATACCGGTGTTGACCCGGAAATTGTGGGTGGTGGCACAACCAGCAATACCACCAGCAGCACCAACTTTGGTGTGGACAGGGGTAATTACTCACCAAGCCGTACTTATTTATTAGGTGTACAAGTTAAATTTTAATCAAAGACATTATGAAAAATATTCAACGCTTAGCAGTTTGTGTGCTTATCACGGCTGGTATAGTTCAAAACTCATGTAAAAAATCATCCCTTGATCAGCCTGCGCTTGGCGCTCTTAGTACCGCCCAGATCACCAGCGCTGCCGGGGTAGACGGTCTTTTGATAGGCGCATATTCTGCACTGGATGGCCAGTCGGGTACAAATGTCGCATTTGGAGGCGGTTCGGCCTGGGAAACCTCGCCTGATAACTGGATCTATGGTAGTGTTGCAGGTGGTGATGCACACAAAGGCAGCTCCGGTATCGATCAGCCTGCTATTAATTCCATAGCTACCTTTACTGTTGATGCCAGTAACGGGTTTTTAAACAGTAAGTGGATAGCTGATTACGAAGGGATAACCAGGGCAAACAACGTACTTAAAACTGTTGGGGCAGTAACCGGCATTACTGATGCTGATAAGGCTAATATTATAGGCCAGGCGAGGTTTTTACGTGGCCATTACTATTTTGATTTGAAGAAAATGTTTGCTAATGTGCCTTATATCGATGAAACTACAACCAATTTCGTGCAGCCTAATACTACCGATATCTGGCCAAAGATCGTGGACGATTTTAAGTATGCCTATGCAAACCTGCCGGGAACTCAAACCCAGGTTGGCAGGGTTAATAAATGGGCAGCGGGCGCTTATCTTGCTAAAACTTACCTGTATCAAAAAGATTATGCTGATGCCGATAAAACATTTACGGAAGTTATTACCGGCGGTACAAACTCTGCAGGTGTAGCTTATGGCTTAACCGATAATTACTTTGATAACTTTAACGCGGCAACCAAAAATAACAAGGAAACTGTTTTTGCCATTCAACAGGCTGCTAATGATGGTACCAATACCATCAGCGAGGCCAATAACGGCGATATGCTCAACTATCCGTACAACAGCCCTTTCGGATGCTGCGGATTTTTTCAGCCTACAGAAGATCTTGCCAATTCATTTCGTACCGATGCCTCCGGTTTGCCTTATTTAGATGATTACAATAGCCATCCTGTCGCCAATGACCAGGGTATAGCATCAAGTGCAGCGTTCACGCTTGATGCCGGAAACCTTGATCCCCGTTTAGACTGGACAGTTGGCCGCCGTGGTATCCCTTACCTTGACTGGGGAAATCATCCCGGTCAAAACTGGATCCGCGAGCAGAGTTCGGCAGGGCCATACTCGCCTAAAAAGAACGTTTATTACCAGGCAAGTAAAGGTACTTTGGCCGACGCTCATTCCTGGGCGCCGGGAAATGCAAACCAGGTTAACATTATCCGTTTTGCCGATGTACTGCTGATGGCTGCCGAGGCCAAAGCTCAGTTAGGTACCGGCGATTTGGGCTTAGCTTATGTAAATATGGTACGCGCAAGGGCGGCCAAACCGGCTGGCTTTGTGTATACCTATAAAGACCCGGCTAACCCGATGGGAGGGTACACCACTACGCCGGCTGCAAATTATGTTATTAGTACTTATCCATCAGGTTATTTTACAGGTAAGGATGTAGCGTTAAAAGCCATTTATTTTGAACGCAAGCTGGAGCTGGCTATGGAAGGACACCGGTTCTTTGATATTGTGCGCTGGGGTACTGCACAGCAGTCGTTAGCCACATACTTTGGTTATGATGGAAAAACTATATCTGACGTTGCCGGTGCTCATTTTACCACAGGCAAAAACGAAGTTTATCCAATACCACAGGCACAGATAGACCTTGAATCAACAGGTAAATCATCTGCCCTGAAACAAAACACAGGTTATTAATATCAGGAGGATCATATATGTTGACAAGAGGCGGCGTAATGCCGCCTCTTTTTTGTTGTAGCTAATCCAAAACCGCACGGTTTGATGTCCGGTATTATTACAATGTTTTTTTAATGTATCAGATAGCCATCTATACATCAATTAGATATAAATTTGGAATGGCAATTGAAATAGCAGATATACTTGAATCCATATACCTTCCATATTAACCTGTACGACCTGGCCTTCCTGGGAACGATATTTATCGGGCTCACTTTTGCCCTGTTGTTATGGTTTAGTAAAGCCATCAACAGGACCGCCAACCGGATTTTTGCCATAGCCCTTGTAACCATTGTTTTGTGGGTAGCCTGGATCCTGTGTATTGACATCAGGCTGGAGGTTTATTTCCCCCGTTGGAGTTGGCTACCCCTGCAATTTTCGCTGACGTTGGGCCCCCTGATCTATTTTTATGTGCTGAAAGCAACCCGGCCAGAATATAAATTCCGTTCGAAAGACCTGCTGCATTTCATCCCCTTATTGCCGGAACAAGGTATTTTGATATGGGAGATCAGGGAGAGCATCAGGACGGGCGCGGCTACTTATAATACGCTAACCTTTCAGCAAATGAATCCAGTATTGCACCTGGCGGCGTTTATTTCGGTTATTACCTACCTGT
>NZ_DASVOB010000774.1:0-11988 GCF_036383575.1 Mucilaginibacter sp. | reverse complement strand
TATTTTATAAATACTTAACTGTTTTGGGGTTGCAAAAGTATTGCTTTATCCGTTAACAGCGAAATATTTATCCGTTTTTTTTTGCCAATAGCGCAAAACCTACATTTTCGTTACAATTTTGAGTATGAGAGGCTTATAAATCACCACTTAACTGACAGCTTCCAGGTGTAAAGAAGTGTGAAAAAAAGTGTGAAAATCTATCATTCCAGCCCGTAGCGAAGGCTTGCCATTTCACAGGTATGCAGCCCGTATCTATCCCCTGTTTTTTAAATTTCACATCTCACAGTTTCTTACTTTCTGGCTCTTCCCCGCTCCTATCTCCTGCCTCTTGATTCTTGATTTCTTTCCTCTTGATTTCTTGTCTCCTGGCTCTTGATTTCTTGCCTCTTGATTTCTTGTCTCCTGATTCTTCCTGCCTTCTTGTTTCTTAATTACTTTTACAACGATGAATTTTACCGACGAACTGGTACAATGGTACTTAAACAATAAACGCGATCTGCCCTGGCGCAACACCACCGATCCTTATGTGATCTGGCTATCCGAGATCATCCTGCAACAAACCCGGGTTGAACAGGGCATGCCCTACTTTTACCGCTTCCTGGAGAAATATCCTGATGTAAGCAGCTTTGCCGCCGCCCATGAAGATGAGATCCTGAAGCTATGGCAGGGATTGGGTTATTACTCAAGGGGACGCAACATGCTCAAAACAGCACGCCTGGTACAGGAACTACATAACGGCCGCTTCCCCGATAGTTATGATGAGTTGATTAAACTAAAAGGCATTGGCGAATATACGGCCGCTGCTATTGCCTCATTTGCAGCCAATGAAGCCAAGGCCGTAGTTGATGGCAATGTTTACCGGGTGTTAGCCCGTTTTCTGGGTATTTATGAACCCATCAACTCAACCGGGGGTAAAAAAACATTTCAACGGATAGCCGATGACTTTCTTAATAAGAAAATGCCGGGATTGCATAATCAGGCCATGATGGAGTTTGGCGCCATGCTATGCAAACCTAAAAATCCCGGCTGCGGAACTTGCCCCGTTCACACAGGTTGCGAGGCATTTAAAACCAATGCGGTGGCCGCCCTCCCCGTGAAATTAAAAACCGTAAAAGTTCGGGAACGCTTCTTCAATTATTTCCTGGTAACCAACGACGATACCATTTTGATGAACAAAAGGAGCGATAAGGACATCTGGGCTAATATGTTTGATTTGCCTATGGCTGAAACAGATACACTTTTAAGCGTAAAAGAATTATTGAAACAACCTGAGGTTTCGGCTGTTTTTGGTAATGATATTGAAGCAATTGAAGTTTCGCCGGTACATAAACACATCCTTACCCATCAGCGGCTTTTTGTAAGGTTGATAAAAATTGAAAATCAGCCCCTTAAAATGCACGAAAATTGGGTTAAGATCAATGTTCAAAACCTGCCGGAGTTAGCATTGCCGAAAATCATTTTTATATTATTAAAAAATATTTTTAATTTGTAAAATAATTTTGCGTTAATTTATGGCATGTCTGGAATAAACAAAGTAATACTCGTTGGCCATTTGGGGAAAGACCCCGAAGTACGAAATTTAGAAGGCGGGGTGTCTGTAACGAGTTTCCCTTTAGCTACTTCAGAAACCTTTAATAAAGACGGTAAAAAGGTTGAACAAACTGAGTGGCACAATATTGTAATGTGGCGCGGACTGGCTGAAGTTGCAGCCAGGTTCCTTTCAAAAGGGAAGCTGGTTTATATTGAAGGGAAATTACGTACCCGCTCCTTTGAGGATAAAGAAGGAGTTAAAAAGTACACCACCGAAATTGTGGCCGAAAACTTTACTATGCTTGGCCGCAAAAGTGATTTTGAAACTGAGCCGTCAAAATTACCTTCAAAAAACGGGGATTCGTTTATGGATCATTTAAATGCCGAGGATTATTGAATTTGCCGATACTTTACTAAAACTACCCCAATAAAAATGCCAGTAGCGAGAGTGCCACTGGCATTTTTATTTCAATGGTCCGAAGAAAGTTACAGACCTGTTACTGTTTAAAATAGTTCACTCCCTGTGGCGCGGTACAATCCTCGGCCGGCCCGCATATATATGTCAGCGTAAGTATATTTCCGCTGGCATTCAAAACCATATTGTAGTTGGCCGTTACTGCAATAATATTATTAACAGCTGCCAGTTCCGAAACCGGGCCAAAAGCATTGTTTTTGTTTTGATAATCAGTTATATCATATAAGGTTAATACCGAATTCTGGATCTTATATTTTCCAACCCTTTTTGATGACGTTCCGATAAGCTTTTTGGAAACTGAATCAACACTGGTCACTGTACCCTCAAATGTATGATCAGTTTTAAAATCGTATTCATATTGTATCCACTGTTGTGAATAGGCAGCCGGAACAATCCATTTCCCCGATACGTTCAGCTCACTTGTTACCGTCTCTTTATGGCAGCCCCAAAACGCCGTTATTAAAACAATGGCTAACAAGCCTAACACTTTTGCAGGATTCGTAATCTGTTTCATATCAATGGTTACGCTTAAAAAAAGCATAATGATACAGCATCATATTCTTTTTCCGGGCAAAAGCAAAAGCCCTCATATAATGAACTATATGAGGGCTTTTCCTGTTATTGTGTTTATCTTCCTCCCGGAGGACATTTAGCCTTCAGGTACTGCGTAAACAGCGTACGCAGGTGCTGTGTTGTACCTTCCCCTTCTGATATGGAATGCGTACGGTTAGGATATGACATCAGCTGAAATTGCCTGTTGTATTTAACCAACTCGTCAATCAGCAGCTCTGCATTTTTGTAATGCACGTTATCATCTCCAGTACCATGAATATAAAGCAGGTTACCTTTCAGATTTTTAGCGTAAGTAACCGGCGACCCTTTAATAAACACAGCACGACCGGCATCATCCGTAGGCACGCCCATGTAACGCTCCTGGTAAATGTTATCATAAGTAAGCTGGTAACCTACTGCTGCTACCGCGATACCTGTTTTATAAATATCGCCATACTGGAACATCAGGTTGAGGGTTGATGAACCACCGCCGCTCCAGCCGTGTACTGCTATACGGGTTGAGTCAACAAAAGGCCATTTGATGATCTCTTTGGCGGCCATAGCCTGGTCGCGAATGTTAATGATGCCAATATTTTTGTAGATAGCCTTGCGCCAGGCGGTGCCTTTGGGGGCAGGAGCGCCACGGCCTTCAACCGACATGTAAATATACCCGTCATCGGCCATACTGCCTTCATACAGCCTGTTACGGCCTGTACCCCAGGTATCTGTAACGGTTTGCCCTGCCGGTTCGCCATAAACAGTGAACAGCACCGGATATTTTTTATTCGGATCAAAATTGGTTGGTTTTACCATCCAGCCATCCATTTCAATGCCGTCGACAGTTTTTACTTTGAAAAACTCGGGTTTGTTTTTAGCATCCTTGTCAACGGTTATTACAGTGCCGCCAATATGTTTATGCTCAGGCAGGCTGATCACTTCGCTTTGCGAGTGGGTATAGCTGTTACTGAAGTTATGCAGGGCAACTTTGCCGTTAGGCGATATATCATAACCATGTGTACCCGGTTCATCTGCCGGCGAAACACGCTCGGCTTTGCCGCCGCTTAATTTTATTTTGTAAAGATATTTTTGTGTAGCATTATCCGGCGAAGCTATGAAGTATACATAACCCAAAGCTTCGTCAATCATATCAACCCCTATAACGTCATAATTACCTTTGGTAATCAGTGTTTCTTTGCCCTCGCGGGTTATTTTGTAAAGATGACGCCAGCCGTCTTTTTCGCTCAGCCACAAAAAGCTTTTGCCTTTTTCAATCCAGCCCCAACCCACAGCGTCGCCGCCTGCTACACGGTCTTTTACATCAATCCACGAATCATTATGCTCTTCACGGATCGCTCGGGTTGTACCGTTTGATACATTGCCTATGAACACGCGGCTTTCATTTTGCGCGCGGTTCAATTGTTCAAGAATAACTTCGTTTGAGTTATCGGCCCATTCCATATTTGGGATGTAATGCTGCACAGCATCTCCCGGAACGTTGATCCAGGTGGTTTTGCCGGTAGCCGTGTTAACAACTCCCACTTTGCATGAGCTTGGATCTTCACCTGCAACAGGGTATTCAACCGGAACTACATATGGATAAACCGAATCGGTAGTGTTCAGCATCAGGTAGGTTTTGATCTTGCTGGCATCTATTTGCCAGTAGGCTACCGATTTGCTATCCGGCGACCAGCGGAAACCATCGCGGCAGCCAAACTCTTCCTCATAAGCCCAGTCAAAAGTACCGTTGATAAGCTTTTGGGTACCATCAGTAGTCAATTGCTTTACTGAACCGTCGGCCAGGTCTTCCATATAAATATTATGCCCACTTACGTAAGCAGCCTTTGTGCCATCCGGCGAAAATTTGGCGAACATCAGTGATGACGCCGGCAAGCTTTTACCCAGTTGCCAAAGTTTTTTGGTATTGGAATCATAAACCCAGTAATCGCCGCGGGTGTCATAGCGCCATACTTTTTTGGTATTGGTGTTAATGAGCACTTTTTTGTTATCATCGCTCACGGTAAACCTTTTAACACTGATAGGAGCTTTGCCTGCAGGTGTCAATTCTTCTTTGGTGATAAAAACAGTTTTTTTGGAGGTATCGCGGGCGTCGACCATGATGATCTGTCCTCCGGTGATGCGATAATACTGATAGCCGTCTTTAGTCCAGTTAACAGCCGCGCGTTGTGCCCGGGCAGTATTTTGCTGGATAATTAACAGTAGCGCGGTAAGGAAAATTAATCCCGAACGGTAAAATTTCATATACATTTAGTTTGAATTAATAGAGCGCCGTTATTTTTATTTATTAAGTAACGTCACTGTAAATTTTGCGTTAAATTAGCACAATAAAGAAATCTAAAGTCATCTGTAATGAAAAAAATACCTCTATTGCTCGCTGTCTGCATGTTATTTTTCACATCAGTTAACGCCCAGCGGGCCGACAGGAGCAAGTTCATTAAAGATAGTTTAGACCTCTATATCAGCAAGGCCCTGACCAATTGGCGCGTGCCCGGCATAGCTGTTTGTATTGTGAAAGACAACAAGGTGGTGCTCATGAAAGGCTATGGCATTAAAGAGCTTGGCCTCATGAACAAGGTTGATGAAAATACACTGTTCATGATAGGCAGCAACACCAAGGCTTTCACCGCAACAGCGCTTGCCATGCTGGAGGCAAACAAAAAACTGTCGTTAGATGACAAGGTAACCAAATACATTCCGGAATTTAAACTGGAAGACAAAAACGCAAGCGACCAGGTAATAGTGCGCGACCTACTTTGCCACCGCCTCGGCTTCCGAACCTTCCAGGGCGATTTTACTTTTTACAATACCAACCTTACCCGCCAGGAGGTAATTCAGCGTTTGGGCAAGCTTAAAGCCACCTATCCGTTCCGTACACGCTGGGGTTATACCAACGCGGCGTTTTTAACCGCCGGTGAGATCATTCCAAAAGTAACCAACGGACATTCATGGGAAGCCTATTTAAAAGAAGCCATTTTCGCGCCACTGGGCATGGGCAATACCCTGGCCTTGAGCAAGGACTTGCCAACATCCCTAAACCGCACCGTTCCGCATACCATTGTTGATGGCAGGCTTACACCTATCCCCTATTGCCAGATAGATGGCATCGCGCCTGCAGGGTCTATCAGCTCGTCGGTAAATGATATGAGCAAATGGGTGCTTGCTTTATTGAACGATGGTAAGGTTGGGCAGCGCCAGGTGATCCCTTCTGCTGCCATCCAGGCTACACGTGTGCCGCAGGATATTGTGGGCAGTGTGCACCATATGAACGGCGAAAACAACTTTGAACTTTATGGCTTAGGCTGGTTTATACAGGATTATTCGGGCCACCGGCTGGTGATGCATGATGGTGGGGTTAACGGCTATTTGTCGTCAGTAACGCTTTCCCCGCAGGATAACCTGGGTATTATCATCTTAACCAATACCGATCAGAACGAACTGTTTGAAGCCCTGCGCTGGGATATTTTAGATACTTATTTTAAACAGCCCTTCCGCAATTATAGCGAGGGTTATTTAAAACAATATAAAGCCAATACAGCAACCGAACAAGCCGAAGATAAAAAGCTGAGAGACTCCGTATTGTTGAATCCCAAACCATTGTTATTACCCAACAAATACATTGGCAAATACAGCAATGATTTTTATGGCAGCATGGAAGTTACGCAAGGCGAGGGTAGTAACCTTGAAATGCGCTTTGAGCACCACCCCAAAATGTACGCATTATTAAAACCACTTGGCGGCAACCGCTTTTATGTAACTTTTTCTGACCCTACGTTGGGCAAAGCAGTGTTCCCCTTTACCGTGCAAAACGGTGAGGTTACAGGTGTGCGTGTAAAAGTGGCTGATTTTGTGGAGCGGGGGGCTTATGATTTTAAGAAGAATTAGGATTTTGAAAACTCTGCAGATTGAAAAAAAAAGCAGTTGAAGACTTACAAAGTTTTTAAAACTTCGTAAGTCTGGATTCAAGAACCGTGGTGTTGAATAGAAAACCGATGGACCCAACTAAAGCTGAAATGACACCTTCATCACGTCATGCTGAATGTTTAAATCCGTTCGGCTCTGAATGTGAAATAAGATTAACCCAAGAAGGCCTGTCATCCTGAGCCTGTCGAAGGGTCGCGCGCAGAGGCCTTCCCACCATGCTTCGACAGGCTCAGCATGCCCCCTGTTTAAATATGTCATGGGTAAGAATGAAGCTTATACTTCGCCCTTTATAGCACCTCTGTACAATAAAAAATCCTTCGCGGTCGCTCAGGATGGCAAAGGCCTACCTACCGAACTTTACCTCTCCTTAAAAAGCAAAACCCTATAAAAAATCAGCGCCATAACATCTCCTGAAATAAGAGTTGTTATGGCGCTAAAAATATCTGTTAGATTAGCAGCTTATGGCAATACGATCTTACGGATGCGGTTGTTGTAATAGTCCGCTACGTAAACATTGTTGCTGGCGTCAACCGTAATGCCTTGCGGCGAATTAAATATACCTGCGGCACCAACACCGTCAGCGAAACCGGTTGTTCCGTTACCGGCAATTACTTTTAGTACTTTGTCCTTGGTAATTTCCAGGATCCTGCCATTTTGATCGGCGATGAACAGGTTCCAGTTTTTATCAAACGCAATAGCCGATGGACCGCCAAGAAGAGCGATTTGTTTATTACCACCGGTAAAGGTAGTAACAACACCTGCCGGAGTTATTTTACGAATAGTGTGATTAAGCGCTTCAGCCACGTATATGTTATTGCTGGCATCAATCGCAATACCGTTAGGCTTGTTGAAAGTAGCACTGGTTGCTGTCGCATTATCCAAATAGCTTGCACCTCTGCTGCCTGCAAACGTGGTAACTACACCGGCAGGAGTAATTTTACGAATGAGGTTATTACCCATATCGGCTACAAAAATATTTCCGGAACCATCAATTGCCAAACCGCGCGGGCTGTTGAAGGTTGCCTTAGTGCCTGTTCCATCAGTATAACCAGCATCGCCGCTGCCTGCGAAAGTACTTACAACACCGGCTGGCGTAATTTTGCGGATATTATTGTTGCCATAATCGGCAACGTAAATATTGCCTGACGCATCGGTAACCAAACTTTGAGGAGCGTAAAACTGGGCGGTAGCTATAGGACCATCAACATAGCCAATTTCGCCATTGCCCGAAAGCGTAGTGACATCTCCCGCCGTCGTGATCTTTCGTATAGCGCTGTTAAATGAATCAGCAACATAAATATTGCCGTCCACACCTGTAGTTATTCCCTGCGGACTGTCAAAAAGAGCAGCTCCACCTAAGCCATCAACAAAATCAGCTGAAGCACTGCCAGCAAGTGTGCTAACTGTTCCTCCGGTTGATGTTGTGCCATCGCCGGTGGTAAACTGAACCACTTTGCCGTAACCGGTACCTCCGCTGTTTACAGCGTATGCACGGGCGTAATAAGTTGTTTTTGGGGTTAAACCGGTAATTTTTGTAGTATAGGCATACTGAAGTACGGTATCTTTGGTTTTTGGGTCGCCCGTGGTAGGGGTTTGATTAGTTGAGCTGTAGCAAACGCCATAGCTGCTCAAGCTTATATCGGTTGTCCCGTTAAATAAACCACCGGCATAGGCAATTGTTCCGCTTTCGGCAGTCACCACATCCATCGTGGTCAAATCTGGTACGGTTACCACTGTAGCGTCTTTTTTACTGCAGCTTGTGCCTGCTAAAGCAACGGCAAATAAAAACGCAGCAAATAAAATTGTTTTAGTAAAGCTCTTTTTCACGAGTTAATTTAAAAGTTATTATGTAGTAAAGTAAGCAAAATTAACTCATCAATACGTAGCAAATCACTTTAAAGTAACATTTTAACAAATATTAACATACTTATTACTTACCAAAGGATGATTCTGCCCTGCAGATACCGATAAAACCCGGTCAATTACTTTTTGAACGAAAGCTAATATCAATCAAAAACCCGGCAACATTTCAGGCAGTGGTATGTTATCATACTTACCATGAAATTAATAACACTGTTTATATCCATTTTAATAGCCAATATAGCTGTTGCCCAAAAACATGTGCCGTTGCCGCACGGAATGGTATTTGGAGAAAAGCCCGATACCATAACATTAATGCCGGCATCGAAGCTGGAAGCTTTTATGGGGAACAAAACACGCATTACCACCGCCATTAGCGGCAAGGTGATTAAAGTAACTAAAGAAAAAGGCGGCTGGTTTGAAATGGATGCAGGTAACCAACGGGTTATTGCAGCCTACTTTACCAATGCGGGTATAAATCTGCCCCGGCAATTAGCGGGCCGTACAGTAATAATTTCAGGGATAGCGGCCAAGCAATTCATCGCCGACGATCTGCAGCATATGGCCGGCGATACAGTTAACGGCAAAAAACAACATAAGGTAAAAACCAATCCTTACCGGAGAATCAGTTTTGAGGTGAAGGGATTAATGATAGATAAATAAGGTTATTCAAGCCTTGTAAATGAAAAGCTATAGATAAGCCTGAACCCGGCAACTGGCGTGGCCCGGTAGCCTTTTTTCAGATAATCGCCATGAAAATTGAGATCGAGCGCTTGATGACGTCCTGATAGTAGAATAAACCCTACCCCACCCGTGCCACCGAAACCGCTATAATCGGCATCATAGTAACCAAAAGCACCCGCCGAGGCATAGATTGTTTTATTGAAGTAATACCTACCCGAAAGGCCGGCCAGTACATTGTATGGTACTTCCGCGCTCAAATAAGGCGTGAGGCTGACAGCCTTTGTTATTTTAATTTCACCTTGCAAAATACCGCCGAAGCCGGTACTGTTTTCGCGGGAGGTGTTAAAGCCAAATCCCAGGCCGATAGCATTTTTGGCCTGGGCATGAACTTTTACTGCCCCGCATATCTGCAGGGCAAAAAGCAGGATAAAGGTAGTTCTCAAAGCAGGATGTGATTAGTCTTGTTAAAGTTAACGTACGTACATTAACCATGACAATCATACCTATGCGTTTGTTACGATAAGCTGCCTTAATTTTTCAGAAACCTCATTTTTGTTTACCGCAGATGCTTCGCGTTTACATTTCATGTAGTGTTCGCGGGCAATTTTCTCGGCCAGATCGCCGATAGTTTTTACGTGCATCTCTTTACCAAAGCGCCCTGCCAGTTTCAAGCCTATACCAGCTATCACCATACCGGCAATTCCTATGGCTAAGTAATAAAAGGCCAACACAAAGCTAACGACCAATATCATCGTAAACAGGTTAACTATCCATTGCTTGGGTTGAAGCAAGCTGATCTGGAAACCCATCTCCTCTTCAATGGCAGCCACAGCTTCAATACGGCTATCGCGCGGAAAAAGATCAACAAGTTTGGTTTGGGGCTTTATGATATCCTTATCATGGCCTGCTGATGCATTAATGGCATTACGGAGCTTGTAAAATGCCTGCTGTGTAGTACAGCCATCATTTGTTTTCTTTACCTTTTCAACTACAACGTCGCAAAGTTTACCAAAGTTTTGTACATCATTTACTGATGTATCGTTTAAACTGATGTTAAATGATTTTTCAATTTTCACTAAAACATCACCCATATCTTCAGGATCAACACTTTTAAGGTTGATTTCCTGACCATTAGCCGAATTAACTTTCAATCTATAGTAACTAAATACAACAATAGTGAACCTGCAATTAGGGTTGCAGGTTCACGTTATTAGCAATTAAACTACAAAGGCTGCAATTTAATGTTTTAATTATCTGCTTAAATACATCGATTTCTCTTTGTACAAATTCCTGAAGTACGGGTCTTGCAGGTTAGGGATGAAGCGGATAGCCTCACCGGTAGATTTCATTTCCGGACCAAGCTCTTTAGTAACTTCCGGGAATTTATCATGCGAGAATACCGGTTCTTTGATCGCATACCCCCAAAGCTTACGTTCGATGGTAAAGTCGCTCAGTTTATTTACGCCGAGCATTACTTTAGCAGCAATGTTGATGTAAGGCACGTCATAAGCTTTGGCAATGAAAGGCACCGTACGTGATGCACGCGGGTTAGCCTCTATCACATAAACTTTATCATCCTTTACAGCAAACTGGATATTAAGTAAGCCGCGCACGTTAAGGGCTTTGGCAATCTTTTTAGTATATTCTTCAATCTGGCTGATCACATTGTCCGACAAATCAAACGGAGGCAGTACTGCGTATGAGTCGCCTGAGTGGATACCCGCTGGCTCAATGTGCTCCATCATACCTACAATGTGAACATCCTCGCCATCGCTGATCGAGTCAGACTCGGCCTCAGCGGCACGGTCAAGGAAGTGGTCAATTAGCACGCGGTTGCCCGGCAGGTTACGCAGCAGGCTTACTACTGCTTTCTCCAAGTCTTCATCGTTGATCACAATGCTCATGCCCTGGCCACCTAATACGTAGCTTGGCCTTACCAATACAGGGTAGCCAATCTTGTGGGCTACTTCAAGTGCTTCTTCAGCACTTTCGGCAACACCGTATTTGGGGTATGGAATTTCAAGCTCTTTCAACAGATCAGAGAAACGTCCGCGGTCTTCGGCAATGTCCATATCATTGAATGAAGTACCAATGATGCGGATACCGTGCTCGTGCATCTTTTCGGCCATTTTAAGCGCAGTTTGACCACCCAGCTGAACAATTACACCATAAGGTTTTTCAAGCTCGATGATCTCGCGTACATGCTCCCAGTAAACCGGTTCAAAGTACAGCTTATCGGCCATGTTAAAGTCGGTAGATACCGTTTCAGGGTTACAGTTAACCATGATGGCCTCAAAACCGGCCTCTTTAGCAGCAAGCAGGCCGTGCACACAGCTGTAATCAAACTCAATACCCTGACCAATGCGGTTAGGTCCCGAGCCCAATACAATGATCTTTTTCCTGTCGGATGACACCGATTCGTTCTCACCTTCATAGGTTGAGTAATAATACGGTGTTTTTGCAGGGAACTCGGCAGCACAGGTATCAACCATTTTGTAAACGCGGGTCATGCCCAGGGCTTTGCGGCGCTGGTAAACATCCTCTTCGGTTACGTTGCCCAAAATGTGAGCTATCTGTACGTCTGAAAATCCTTTTTGTTTAAGGGTCATGAAAAACTCTTCAGGGATATTATTAAGGCTGTAGCGGCGCAGCTCAGTTTCAAGGTTGATCAGGTCCTGGATCTGGTTCAGGAACCAGCGGTCGATCTTGGTTACTTTACGTACCGATTCGATTGGCACACCAAGGCTCAGGGCGTCATAGATGTGGAATAGCCTGTCCCAGCTTGGGTGCTCAAGGCTGGCCATGATCTCTTCGAGGTTGCGGCTCTGGCGACCGTCGGCACCTAAACCGGCACGACCGATCTCCAGGCTTTGGCAGGCTTTCTGCAAGGCTTCTGTAAAGCTGCGGCCAATGCCCATCACCTCACCTACCGATTTCATCTGCAGACC
>NZ_DASVOB010000773.1:0-2571 GCF_036383575.1 Mucilaginibacter sp. | reverse complement strand
CCCGGTAAATAACCCTGTTAAATTATTTATGGTTGCCGATGCCATCACATAACCATTTACAGGCCCGTTATATGTCCATTTGCCATTTGCATCCGCCTTAACGGTTGTGAAATATTTTTTGGGGTTTGGCAAGTTACAGCTACAATCGCTGTTGAACAGCTCAATATCTGCATTGGGTGTGGCGGTACCGGCTACCTGATTATCTGAAACAGAGGTGATCTTAACCACTGGAAGTTTATCACGGTCATAGCTTGTGCCTGTTATTTCATCCACGCAAAAAATACTATTACGTTTAAAAGTATATTTGCCATATGAGCCATAATCGATTCCCAGTCCGCCATAAGCAATTAAGTTTTTTTGAATAGGATCGTCGCCTCCAACTAAAATATTGGCGCTGGCTCTTAAAAGAATGTCGCGCATAGATGCTACAGTCTCTGAGTTGGCAAGATAATTTATTGTTCCCGTAGGGTCGGTGTTAAAGGAATTGCCCTGTATTGTAACCTGACCGCTCAAGTCTGTTACACTTAATAAAATACCAGCATATTCATCTACAAAAATATTATTGTTTATCACCGCATTAACCGGAATCTCAGTGCCTGGAGAATAGACTCCTTGTACTACCAGGCGCGTAATTTGCGAGAAAAGATTTAGCGGTACGCGTTTGGTTCCTGTATAATTAGTTCCGAATTTGTTATAACTTAAAATCAAATGGTTTCCCAAGGAGTTTTCAAAGGTCATATCCGCTTTAAAAAAAATATTTCCAGTACTTGGTGATCCACCAACCGTAACATCGTCGCATGATATGCCTACATGGCCTCCTCCCGCTTGTTCTCCTGTTATATCTGTCCCCGAATTGTTATTTTGATAGATACATACTTTACCTGTGTGTATACCTACATTGGCGCCATTTATAACGTTGCCCTTTGAAGGTGCACCTACAATAACTTTATTGAAATTGCTTATCCCTATGCCTGCACCGCCCCATCCGGTTGAATCGCAATTTATCCAAAGGCCATAGATTTCGAGGAAATCTGCGCCATCGCTGCTCAATACAGTTAACTGATCGGGATATACAAATTTAAAGGTAATCTGAACCTTAGTGTCACTGATGCCAAATTTTGCACCCGGTTGCGTACTGCCATCAATTACCAGGTTAGATGTCATTAGGGGCAACTTCGTTGCTAAAGCAATTGTCCTCCCCGCCTCACTCAAATCCGGTAAATTAAAATAAATAAAGTCTTTTTCTGTACTGCCGTTAGCCGCCGCAAGTGTGAGTGCTTCGCGTAGTGTTCCCGGCCCCGAATCTGCATTGCTGGTTACCGTGAAAACAGCCGAGAAACTTTTAAAGCTGATGAAAAGAAAAATAGTGATAAAAAGTAAAACTCGCCTGCCAGTCATGTTTAGGTATTCACGAGCCAAAATACATTTTTTTCCTGTAAATGCATTGTCAATATCATATTACCTCATTGTTACTCATATTGTAAAATCGTACCTTTGCGGTAAATTTAAGAGGGACGATTAATTCATGAAGTTGAATACAACCTATCAGGAGCAGTTTCAGTCGAGGCACATTGCTCCAAGTGCGGCCGACACGGCCAAAATGTTAAAAACCATCGGCGTTAGTACGCTTGATGAATTAATAGGGCAAACAATACCGCAAAAGATCAGGCTTACCAAACCGCTTAACCTGCCTGCGGCAAAAAGCGAGTTCGATTATCTGAACACCTTAAAGCAAACTGCTTCAAAAAACAAAGTTTTCAAATCTTTCATTGGTAAAGGTTACTATGATGTAATTGTACCGGGCGTTATTCAGCGTAACATTCTTGAAAACCCCGGATGGTATACGCAATACACGCCTTATCAAGCCGAAATTGCACAAGGCCGCTTGCAGGCTTTGTTAAATTTCCAAACCATGGTTATTGACCTTACCGGTATGGAAATTGCCAATGCTTCATTGCTTGACGAAGGTACTGCTGCTGCCGAAGCTATGTTTATGCAATACACTTTGCGTAAAAACAACAATGCCAACGTATTCTTCGTTTCGGAAGAAGTGTTTCCCCAAACTATTGATATCTTAAAAACCCGCTCGGAGCCTTATGGCATTGAGTTAAGAATAGGCGACCACCGCACCGTTGAATTAACCGACGATATGTTTGGTGCCATTGTGCAATATCCTGCCGGCGATGGCGCGGTTTACAACTATGCCGACTTTGCTGCAAAAGGGCACGAAAAAGGTATTAAACTTACCGTTGTTGCTGATCTTATGAGCCTTGCCCTGTTAACTCCTCCAGGCGAGTGGGGTGCTGATATTGTGGTTGGTTCATCGCAACGTTTTGGTGTACCAATGGGCTTTGGAGGTCCGCATGCTGCTTTCTTTGCAACTAAAGAGGAATACAAACGCTCTATCCCGGGCCGTATCATCGGTGTTACTATCGATAGCGCCGGTAATTATGCCCTGCGTATGGCCCTGCAAACCCGCGAACAACATATCCGCCGGGATAAAGCAACTTCAAATATTTGTACCGCACAGGCATTATTGGCTATCATGGCCGGTATGTACGCCGTGTATCA
>NZ_DASVOB010000772.1:0-10400 GCF_036383575.1 Mucilaginibacter sp. | reverse complement strand
TTACGGTCTCGGTAGCAACGCCGGCCATGGCTGCAAGGTCCTCGCGCGAAACTTTGAAATCGCCCCCCTGTTGTTTATACAGGCGCATCAGAGTATCGGCCATTCTTTTCCGTACCGAGTTATAGGCGAGCTGCAATAGTTGTTCTTCCCTGTCGCGGATATGGTTGGAGAGTAGTTTGATAAACTCCCGGGCAACATCAGGATATAAATTGAGCAGATTATCCAGCTGGTCTTTAGGGATCAGGCATAGCAGGCTATCTTCCATTGCAGTTGCCGTATCTGAATAAGGTTCGTTGGAAAGCATGGCATTCACGCCGAGGTATTCTTCGGCCGAGTGAATGGCAGTCATCAGCTCGCGGCCGTCGTTTGCCAGTTTAACCGTTTTTACCCTGCCATTCAGTATCAGGTACAATCCGTTCCCTTTATCTCCATCGTAATAAATAACCTGGTCTTTTTTAAACAGGCGGGCCTTGCGTTCGGCAATAACGCGTTTAAGTTCGGCAAGACCACTGTTTTTTGACACAATAGAATTTAAACTTTCAAGCGACTGGCTATAAAAGCTTTGCTGTGCGCTTTTTTTCCGAAGTCTGCTTTCAATGGCGCTTAACAGTTCGATATCGTCAAAAGGTTTGGTTAGATAGTCGTCCGCGCCCATTTCCATGCCTTTGCGCTGATCGATCCGTTCGGCTTTTGCCGTCAAAAATATGAAGGGGATAGTTGCCGTTTCCGGATTTTTGTTCAGCATGTATAAAACGCCGTACCCGTCAAGTTCGGGCATCATGATATCACAGAGGATCACATCAGGAAGGTTTTTAACGGCCAGTTCAACGCCGGTTTTTCCATTATCCGACTCAAACACAGTATAACCGGCCAATTCCAGTATTTCAACTACATTTTCGCGGATATCGGTATTATCTTCTATGATGAGGATCTTTTGGCTCATTGTGCAGGGAATGAAATGGTGAATGAGGTGCCTTCGTTTACATTGCTCTGGAAATCAACCTGCCCGTTCATGAGGGCAGCATATCGGGCTACGATATTGAGCCCTAAACCCGTGCCCGGAATATTGCCGGTATTATGCGCCCTGAAAAACGCCTCGAACAAATGCTTCTGATCATTTTCAGGGATGCCTATCCCGTTATCTTTTATAGTAACAGAGCATCCGGAAGCATTTATTTCGGTATTAAATTCGATAAAACTATTCTCTCCAGAGTATTTGATGGCGTTGGTAATAAGGTTGATAATGCAGTTCTTGAGCAGGTTGATATCAAGCTGTACCATGCTGCTGGTACCGGTATGCTGATAAAGGATATTTTGATCTTGCTTGGCCATCAACTGCATTTCCTCCGTAATTTCTTCGCCCAGCTTAACCAGGTCAAAAGTAGTGTATGAGGGCTCAACACGCCCGGCTTCCAGTTTTTCGAGCGAAAGGAAATCGTTCAGGATAGTGGTGAGGTTGCCCACCGCGTTTTTGATCTTATTAACATGCTTGCTGATCTGCGGGCTATGTATAGGCTCTGCATATTTATCAATAAGCGAGGCAGATAATTGAACGGCGCTTAATGGAGTGCGGAACTCATGCGATGCCATCGATACAAAGCGGCTTTTCAGTTGCCCCAGTTCCTTCTCTTTTTCGAGCGATTGACTTACCTCTTCTTTTGCTTTTTGCAACTCCCGGACAGACTGCTTTAACGACTGGGTACGTTCCTCCACTACTTCCTCCAAATGGGAGGCATATTCCTTCAGTTTGTCTTCGGCTTCTTTTTCGCGGCTCAGATCATGGATAAAGCCCGCATATATTTTACGCCCCGAGAAATTTACATCACTAACGCCAAGCCTGAAGGGGAATTGGGTGCCATCCTTACGCAGTCCGGTAACTTCGCGACCAATACCTATGATATGTGCCCTGCCTGTCGTTTGGTAACGATCAATATAATGGTCATGCTCCTGCTTGTAAGGCGGCGGCATTAATATCGATATATTTTTGCCGATGACTTCCTGCGGTTCATACTGAAAAAGTTTACATGCCGATGGGTTGATGGTTTCTATATTCCCCCGTTCACCAATGGTAATAATACCATCGATGGCGTTTTCAATAATGGCTTTTAATAAGGCGGCATTTTCCATAGGGGATATTCGGTAAAATTATCAGCTTTTACAAATATCAAAATTGACATGGACTATTTTGTCCTAAAGATGGTATATCTTAATTTAAATCAAAAATAGGCCTGTTTTGTAAGAGGAAAGTTACCGGCCGTTAACTTTGAGTTTATGTGCTTAGGCGTTATTTGCGCCTTGTTAAAAAACAGTTCAATGAAAAAACTCCTGCTACTAACAGTGCTTGGGTTGAGTGGTTTAAGCGTCTCTGCACAAACACCAGCCCCCGTTAAAAGTATCCCGACAGATTATGTAAAGACCAAAAACTACGGCCTGCTGACTTTGTTTGAACAGGATGCCGAAGTAAGCACTTTACTTAAAAATGATGCTGAACTGGCTCAACTTACCACGAAAAAACTAAGTGCCCTTTACACTTCCCTTACCGATTGTAAAGACGCATCATGTTTAATAGCTGCTGTAAAACTAACTGACGAAGACATCAAAAATGTAAGCGACCGCCTTACAGCTTTGTACAAAACAGGAAATGCTCTTGACAGGCTGGTTAAATCAAAGCTGATCCCCTCGGGCCAATACAGTTTGTATAAAAAACTATCGCCAGAGCAGTTGCTTGTAAGGGCATGGGAGCAGGATGCAGGCAGTATTAACTATACAATCGGGGTTTATGCCGAAGGTAAAAAGCCTAACTATCCGCAAATAGACTCCATCAGCTACAATGTTAAAGCCAGGGCGTATTATACGCTGATGTACGATGCCTCTGCAACATTGGCGGGTGATATTAAAGGTACAAAATTGTTTTTTGAACCGGCTATGCAGGCAGCGCTGCTTTACCTGCAAATAAACGAAAGGCAGGATCCCGCCAATTACGAGCCTATGGAGCTAAACGCCAACAAGGCTGCCGTAACCAGGATCAAAACCATTAAATGGGCCGACTATCCATACTCAAATATCCTTGTACCGGGCGCTGGCCCGGATAATTTAACATCGCCGCTAAGCGGGGAGGGGATGTTGCGCTGCAGGCTGGCGGTACAGGAGTACAAAGCAGGTAAAGCGCCGTTCATTATTGTATCCGGCGGTAAGGTGCATCCTTATAAAACAAAGTATAACGAGGCTGAAGAAATGAAGGTATATCTGCTGAAAACCCTTCACATACCCGAAAACGTGATCATCATTGAACCGCATGCACGCCATACTACCACCAATATGCGCAACAGTGCCAGGCTGCTTTATAAATATGGTATTCCTGCCGATAAGCCAGGCATTGTGGTAACCGATAAATCACAAACGGATTTTATTATGACCATGGATGCACGCTGCCAAAAGGAATTGAACTATGTGCCTTACAAATTGGCTAAGCGCAATTCTGAAACCGAAGTTGAATATTACCCGGTTGAAGAAGCCAAACAAATTGATCCGGATGAACCACTTGACCCTCGTTAATTATTATATAAAAGCTGAAAGCCGAACGCACAAAGCTTAAGGCTAAGGACTTGATTAATTACTTTATACGGAATTAATAGATTTTATATAAAATCATGCAAAAACTTACTTTAACAATAATAGCTGCTGTGTTAGGGATCGGCAGTATTACCACCGGGACAATTGATCATAAACTTAACCGCGCTATAACTATTGATTCGTTAGGCTCTTGCCAGGGCATCTCCTACCAAAATGGCCGCATATTTTTATACGGCGACAGGGAAGTAGGGATGATCCGCGAGTTTAAGCTGGAAAACGATAGCCTAATATATCAGCATAAAGAATATAAGCTAACCCAAAACGGTCAGGACGTTATTAACCATCCAACCGGTATAGCTTATAACAACGATAAGGGGCCAACTTTTATCGGTAATTCCATTCGTTTGAATGCTGCAGGTACCCAATGGAGAGCGGTAATTTATAACGTAAACTGGAAAGGCTTGCTTAAAACCTGCACACTAGACGGCAATTTGATCAACACCATTGAGGACGACGCATGTATCCAGGGTACCCGCCCCGAATATGTAAAATATGATAATAAGTGGTATGTAGCCACTGCCGATTATGGCGATCATGGCAACGAAGTGCGTTTATACGACCCCGAAAAGCTTGCTAAAGCTAAAAGCACCAAGGAGCCCGGCGTACTTTACAAAAAGTTTACATGCACACCATGGGTGCAAAACTTGTTTTGGAAGGCCGATAAAGGTGTTTTGGTGCTTATCCAAAATAAGCTTGAAGGCAGGCAGTGGCGGTTTACCTATGTCGATCTGAAAAAGTCAATAGAGGCTGGTAAACAAGTGGTGCTGAGCCAGGTTGACGGCATAGACAGGGGCGATGAACTGGAAGGTTTTTCGTTGCTTGGTGGTGATGAAAAGGGGATAGCCGTAACTTCATCACGCAAAAATAACGTGAATTTTACCACTACTTCATGGTAGTGTATATAAACTGACTAAAGAAAAAATGCCTGCAAACAGGCAGGCATTTTTTTATTTTTTGTTAATGTAAACTTAACACTAAGGTATCCTTTGGTTAAGATAGCTGGTTTAGCTTTGCTGTCATTATTACAATATTAACAACTCTGTATTAATATTATTTAATGATAACGCAATAATAATTATTAAATTATTAATTTCTTTTGCTTACGTCTTTAAAAATAATCGCCTATGTAACATTAACTTCAACTTAACATCGAGCTCGGCGATAAAACTAAGAACCGGTGAATGCGCTAACATCCACGCGGTCCGGGATTAATTGTCAAATAACTCAAAAGCGGTCCAAGGCTTAAAGTCATTTCTTTCAACAATCAATTTTAAAAGTATGAATAAAAAGATTATTCCAAATCTTTTGAGCAGGTTTTTTTTAATTCCTGTATTATTTTTACTGGTTTTGCTAAAACCTTTTATCTCAAACGCTTCGGCAAAAAATATAGTATTTAACGCCGCGAAGCAAATTACCGGTACAGTTACCGACGAAACCAACCTTCCTTTACCTGGTGTATCGGTTAGGATCAAAGGCTCTGACAAGGGCACTGCTACCAACACAAATGGTAAATATACCATCTCGGCCGAAGAAGGCGCCGTGTTGCTTTTCAACTTTATTGGTTATGAACAACTGGAAGTAACTGTTGGCAACTCATCAACTATTAACGTTAAGATGAAACCAAAATCAAACATGCTTAACGAGGTTGTAGCCATCGGTTACCAAACCATCCGTAAAAGTGATGTTACAGGTGCAATCGCCAGCGTAAAAGCCAGCGACCTTAACCTTTCTGCCCCTTCATTGGGTCAGGCCCTTGCTGGTAAGGTAGCAGGTGTACAGGTGTCTCAAACAAGTGGTGCACCTTATACAAGCACCAAGATCCGTGTAAGGGGTATTGGTTCGTTCAACGCCAGTTCTGATCCCTTATATGTAATTGACGGATATCCTGCAGGTAACGATATTTTCATAAACCCCGATGATGTAGAAAGCATCGACATTTTGAAAGATGCTGCCTCTGCCGCCATCTACGGTTCACGTGCATCGGGCGGTGTTGTATTGATCACTACCAAAAAAGGTAAAGAAGGCAAAGGCCGTTTTGAGTACGATGTACAAACCGGCGTTGATCAGCTTGCGCATAAAGTAAAATTACTTAATGCAGATCAGGCTGCGCTGTTGGTTATCGATGGTCGTAACAATGCTTACCATGACCTTTGGGTAAGTAATCCTGCCCACACCTGGAATGACGCCATGTACTCAGATGACAACAGCACCCGTGTTAAGAATGTTGGTAATAGCGGTAGTGTAAGTATCCCTAACGGTTTATATAATTTTGCTACGCAAACGCCAATTAAACAAACTGTAAATACCGATTGGCAGGACGAACTATACCATAATGTTATATTTCAGAAACATACTTTATCGTTTTCAGGAGCTTCAAACGGCGTGCGTTACTATGTAAGCGGAGCATATCAAAATAACCCTGGTATCGTGGTTTCAACTGGTCAGCAGCGGTATAACTTCCGTACCAATGTTGATGGTGATGTAAGCAAACGTATTCACATCGGTGCTAATATAGCATATACGCAAAATACAAACCAGGAAATACAGGAAGGCCGTTTTGATCATAGCCCAATTTTAGGCGCGTTGATCTATATGCCTTATTTACCTGCGTATAACGCTGATGGTTCATTACAAACCAACGTTGAGGCGGCTGGTTCATCACAATATGGTTACCAGGGCATCGAAAACCCTGTAGCGCTTGCCGAAAGGGTAAAAATTAACAGGAAAGGATATCGTGGCACTTACAATGTTAATGCTACCTATAACATTTTGCCAGAGCTTAACTTCAAAACTAATTTAGGTACCCAAACCTATACTGAAAAGTATGATTATTATTATCCAACTACCTTAAGTAGTGGTGCAAACCCTCCGGGATCAATACAATCTATCCAGGCAGCAAACGCCCTTGCTTCAGATCTGATCACGGTTGACAGGCTTGCTGAGTTTACCTTAAATTATAAAAAGGATTTTGGTAAGCATCATCTCGACCTGTTAGGCGGTTATACAGCTCAGAAAACAACTGATGATTTCCTGAGTGCGAAAGCAAACGGTTTCCAGAATGATAATATACCTGAGTTATCAAACAGAGGTGCATTACCGGCAAACTTTTATTACAATGGCACAAACGGCGTTTATAAAGATGCTTACACGTTATTGTCATACCTTGGCCGTGCCAGCTACAACTATGCAGGCAAATACTTTTTAACAGCATCATTCCGTGCCGACGGTTCATCTCGTTTTGGTCCTGCCAATAAATATGGTTATTTTCCTTCGGTAGCCGCAGGCTGGAATTTGTCAGACGAGTCGTTCTACCACAACTTCCTCGGTGAGCAGTCAACTGTTAAGATCCGCGCAAGCTGGGGTAAAAGCGGTAACTACAACATTGGTAATTACAATATCCAGCAAACTTTGGCAAGCCCTACAGGTGTTGTGCTTGATGGCAATAGCGCTGTTACAGCTACATACCCTAACGGTATCCAGGATAATACGTTAAGCTGGGAAACTACCTCGCAGTATAACTTTGGTACCGATATCGGCTTGTTCAACGGTCGTTTGCAAATCATTGCCAACTATTATCTAAGCTATTCATATAATTTGTTGTATAAACAGCCAATTTCGGCAATATCTGGCGCCACTACCATTTTAACCAACCTGCGCGATTCTAAGATCCGCAACAGCGGTATCGATTTGCAGTTGGATGGTAAAATCATTAGCACAAAAGATTTCACTTTTGGTGCAAGCGGTAATATTTCATTAAACCGTAATATGGTTGTTAAGCTGCCTGCTAAAAATACCCTGATCATTAATGGTGCTGAGCGTTCATACCTTACCAGCATTACCACACAGGGACAACCGGTAGGTATGTTTTATGGTTTCCAGGTTGGCGGCATTATCAATGCCTCAAACTATGGCAAAACCGCACCATCGGCTTCACAAACCAATCCTGCCAAAATTGGCGACCTTTGGTTTGTTGATACCAACAAAGATGGTGTTGTGAACGATGCCGATAAAACAGTTATCGGTTCGCCTTATGCTAAATTTACTTACGGCTTTGCCCTTAACAGTACTTACAAACGTTTTGACTTCGGTGCATCATTCAATGGTTCTTATGGTAATAAGATCCTTGACGGCCAGGATTACTACCTGTACAATGGGGAAGGTTCCGGTAACCAGTATGCTAACGTTGCACAGCGTTACCGTAACGAAGCTGACCCGGGCGACGGTTCATTTTACCGCGCTTCACGTGCAGGTACACAAAGTAACAGTACCCGTTTATCAAGTTTCTACCTGCAAAGCGGCTCGTACCTGCGTTGTACCAACCTTATGTTAGGTTATACATTACCTAACTTTTTACAGCAAACTTTAGGTTTGAGCAAGGCACGTGTATTTGCAAGTGTTGTAAACGCATTTACTATCACCAAGTACAAAGGCTATAATCCTGATGTTGATTATAACTATTCAGGCGCTGCTTCAAACAACACCCAGCCTGCCAACCTTGCTCCGGGTATCGATTATGGTACTTATCCGCTGGTTAGGTCATATAACTTAGGTGTTAATGTTACTTTTTAATGAATTTTTTAAGAGATACAGAGATGAATAAAAAATTTGTAGCCATTGCCTGCCTTGCAGCCGTAGTGGCAATAAGCCCGTCTTGTAAAAAAGACTTTTTAAATGAGAGTGACCCCAATGCCATAACGGTTGACGCCAGCTATAAATCCCCTAATGATGTGCTGTTGGCTGTTAATGGTATCTATCAATCATTGCGCAGCGGTAACAATGTTGGCGAAGGCAGCGATCTTTGGACTGATCAGCGGTCTGACGATACAGGTACCCAGGATAACCAATCAAACGCGGGTGAACCTTTTCAGTTTGGTAACTTTTCCATTTTGCCAAGTAATACTTATCTTAAAAGTCACTGGTCGTCATTATATACCACAATCAGCCGTGCTAATGTGGTGTTGTCACACATTGACCAGGTAACTTTTCCGGATAATAGTTTAAAATTAAGGTACGCTGCAGAAGCCAAGTTTTTACGGGCTTTTATCTATTTTGATTTGGTACGTACCTGGGGCGATGTGCCTTTGGTAACCGAACAATTAACATCGGCAGGTCAGGTAGCAACTAAAACATACCGCGAAAAACAAGCCGTTGTTTATCAACAGATAGTTGCCGATTTGACTGACGCTATTAACAGTCCGCTTCCAAATCTGCAAGCGCCAACCGGCCGTACATCAAAGGCGGCAGCTAACTTTTTGTTAGGCCAGGTATACCTCACCATGGCAACCACCCAGGATCAGGCAAGCCGTGCTACTAATCTGGCTAATGCCAAAACATACCTTATGGCTGCTTACAATATGCACACATTTGGTAATTTAAACACTGTACCTTATACAGATGTATTTAACGTAGGTAAAAAAACAACTTGTCCTGAGTTGATCTTTCAGATCGTCAATATCCAGGGCGATCAGACTTACAGTTCATCTATAGCGGCTAATTTCCAGGCTAAAGGTGAAACTATCAATTCAAGGGTAGTATCATCAGGTGCCGGATACAATGTTACGCATGACTTAATTAATGAGTACGAAACCGGTGATCCAAGAAAGGACTTTTCGGTGAAGTTTGCGAACGATCCAACTATACAGGATTGGTTTGTTACTAAATTCAGGGATAACAGCGATGGCGCAGGTGCTTTTGGCTGGGGTGGTAACGACTGGATCCTGATGCGTTTTGCAGATGTGATCCTTTCACTGGCGGAAGTAAACAATTACCTTGGCGATCAGGCTACCGCAACAAGCTTTTTAGACCAGGTGCGCACACGTGCCGGTATGCCAACTTATGCTGTATCAATGACCAATAGTGATTACGCTACCAAATATCCAACATTGAAACTGGCTATTTTGCATGAGCGTCGCGTTGAACTTGCATTTGAGCACCACCGCTGGTTTGACCTGCTGCGTACTTTTAACGATGCCGAATTGGTAGCTTACTTCAAAGCAAAAAAACAATCTGATTTTGGTTTGGCTTCATTGGCAAACTTTACTACTAAAGATCGTTATTTCCCAATTCCGTTTGATGAGTACAAGCTTGACCCTGTTAAGATGTACCAAAACCCGGGTTATTAATACCGATGTTACATAGAAGAGGAGGGGTCTAACCCCTCCTTTTTTTATTTTACGCCATGAAAACAACGTTCATTATTCTATCTGTTTTTACTTCATTATTTACCGGTTTCAGGGTTTCTTCCCAAACAAAAAAGTCGGCTGAAATTAGCCCTTCAAGCCAGGTAAACGTTTTTGTCGGTTCCTCCGGCGATCATGGGCAAATGTCGCCCGCGGCATCATATCCCTTCAGTATGCTGAGTATCGGGCCTCAAACTTATCCTAACCTGCACATGGGTTATGAGCATAAGGCCAAAGTATTTTTAGGGTTTACCCATAACCGCTTTGAGGGCGTGGGCTGCCAGGGTAGCGGCGGTAATATTTTGATCAAACCTTTTTTGGGCGATGACGCCAATACTTCTATTCTGAACAAAGTAACAGAACAGGCCGGGCCGGGATTTTACCAGGTAGCTTTCAGTAACCATATTGCAGCCAAAATAGCTGTTTGCCAAAACTCGGGTGTTGAAAGCTATAGCTTCCCGCAAGGTAAAAAAGGATTTTTTATTGATTTGAGCCATACGCTTGCCAACCGTTTTGTTGCCGAAGAGCATGAGTTCGGCAACAATGAAATAACCGGCTGGATCGACTCCAGAACCACTTGCAACGTGG
>NZ_DASVOB010000771.1:0-2193 GCF_036383575.1 Mucilaginibacter sp. | reverse complement strand
TACTAAAATTTGCATCGATATAATTTTCAAGTTCCTGATCGGGAACTTTTCCTTTAAACCGCTCTCCCGCAATTGCTGTAGTTATAACGAGCAAGTCGTTAATCCCTTGCTCGTTTCCTATGATGAATTTCGTTCCAATTTTAGTCGCCATCTTAATTAATCAAATCTGTCTTGTCTTTTTGCTTATGTAAAAGTAGGCACGCATTTTTCTTTTCAGTTAACCTAAAGCGCCAGATATTTGAGGATTCCGGCCAGTACCGGGTTTCTTACTTTAAGATGATATTAAGAGGCGTTCTTTTGCCTGTCGTTTACCTTATGTCCTCAAGAAAAGCGGTCAGTTGCTTAACAAATAGCCCGGGGAACTGATATTGCGCGCCGTGATTGGAATCCGGGTAGATGATCAGTTGTGCATCGGGCAAATTCTGTTGGAGCAAAAATGAATTAACGGTAGGGAATATAATATCATTGTGCCCCGTTAATACGAACACTGGCTGTTTGATGGCCTTCAAATAAGTATAATCACCAGGGTTAATATTGGCCCAGCCTTTAATTGCGGCCGATTGCGCGGGGGCTACCTGCTCGCTGATCTTACTATCGCGATTTTCGGTTCTGCCATTTTTTACCCTGCTCAAAAATTCATTAGCTGCTTGTTGACTGGTTGGGGTTGGCGAAAACAAGGTTTCCAGCAAGATCTCGTATTCAGAAGGAAATTCTTTTGCAAAAATGGCCCAAACCTCCGGGGTAAAATCGTCAATTTCGTGGCCGCCGCGTGGGGCTGTGCCCAGTAAGATCAATTTATTAACGAGCTCGGGCCTGTCAAGTGTGACCTGTTGAGCTACCATGCCTCCCATGGAAAAACCCAGAAGATCGATCTTTTTTAAACCAAGCGCGTCAATAAACGCAGCGGCATCTTGAGCTATTGCCGCTATACTGTCAGGTGTTTCGCCGCCGGTGCTTGCAACGCCCCTGTTGTTAAAAATGATGATCTCACGCTCCCGGGCCAGCGCATCTAATACTTTAGGGTCCCAGTTTTCCATGGTACCGGTAAAGTGCTGAAGATGTACCAGCGGCAAACCTGCTTTGTTGCCGAAACGACGGTAAGCGAATGGAGTACCATTTACAGATACAAACTGAGTAGGGACGGTTGATGCGGTGTATTCGATATTAGTTTTCATGATTTTACTGAAAAATTTTTGTTTAAATTATTTACCCGAACTGCCGGGCAACAGAACAAAGGTGGGGCGTAACGTCTTCCGGAAAAGAAGCCATATGACACAAAATGGCGTTGACATTTGTCACGCTTTCTGCAATAAAACCGGAAATATTTAGAGAAGGGACAGTGCTTATTTAGTTAATCGCGCCGGGTGAAGTCTTTTCGGATACGGCTTAAGGTTTCACGGGAGATACCGAGATAAGAGGCAACCATATGCAGGGGGACGCTATTGAACACTTTGGGATATGTTTTTTGAAACTCAAGATATTTTTCTTCGGCCGAATTGCTGATCAGCGAATAGATCCGCTGCTGACTGGTTTCATATCCCCGCGCCAACAGTTTTTCATTGAATAGTTTCAACGCGGGGATGATTTCCTTTAGCTCTTCCCACTTCTCCTTGGTCCAAATAATAACTGAACTGGCTGCTAAAGCTTCAATGTTATATTCGGAAGGTTTTTCATGATTATAGCTTTCCTGATCGCTGATCCACCAGTTTTCCACGCCGAACCTCAGCGTATGGTCAGTTCCATCGGCACTAAACCGGTACAGGCGAAAACAGCCCGTGGTGATAAAACAAGTGATCTTCCATACTTCACCTTCGTGTAAAATAGATTGCCACTTACGGATCTTTCTTTCCACACTCGCGGCACGGATCAGCTCCATCTCCTCGTCAGAAATTTCAACCCATTGGCGTAAGTACTTTTCGAAGGCCTCAAACATGTTCAGCAAAGCTAATCAAATAGATATAGCAGGAAACACAAAGCCTGTTTACCAATTGTAAAACTTGGGTTATTCGGCAATGATTCGGGGTATTAGGTTAAGTGGTTGGCAGTTTTTTAATTCCCTCCCTTGGGTTTAAGTTTACCCACAAAATCTAAATGTGCACTAAACAGGGTTGAGAAATCAAGTTTATAATTAGGAGACCCCGCTGGAGTCGACTATTTTTTTTAATTATCTATAAACAGGAGGCCTCTCTGAGG
>NZ_DASVOB010000770.1:0-4856 GCF_036383575.1 Mucilaginibacter sp. | reverse complement strand
CCGTTTCATAATCGAAATGGCCTTTCTTATTATAAATTAATATTTGAATATTAAAAAGTTAATATTGATATTTATTCAAACCTTAATTATTGTCACGTTACCAATGACCAAGAAAATAGATTCGCAAAAAGTGATGCTCGATCACTCAGAAGCGAAAGTCAAATTATTAGGAAAATACCTTGATAGATACTTAAATATCATAGCAAACGATGGATACACAAAGAAAATAAATATTTTCGATTTGTTTTGTGGAGAGGGTTTGTATGAAAACGGAGGAAAAGGTAGCCCAATAATTATTTTAGAAAATGTTAAAAAGCTACATTCTATTAATTCGGGAAGAATAGATAAAATTCCAAGCATTGATATTTTTTTCAACGATATAAAAAAAGAAAAAACGGATAAAGTAGATAGTATTGTTAAACAAAAAGGGTTACACTCAGAACGTTTTGGGCAACTTTACTATCGAAACAAGAATTATAAAGAAATAATACCAAGTTTAAGTGCATTTTTAGATAAATCGAAAGATGCTAAGTCATTCATATTCATTGATCCGTACGGTTATAAAGAGATTAGAGCATCTGAAATTAAAGGGTTATTAAAATCCAAAAAGTCAGAGGTATTGTTGTTCTTACCAACTCAATTTATGTATAGATTTGATGAGAAGGGAACACCTGAATCTTTGATTGAGCTATTAGATGATCTTGTAGAATATAATAAGTGGAAGTCAAATGAATCAGTATTCCATTTTATTGATCAATTTAAGGAAGCGTTTAAGCAAAATCTTGGGAGTGAATTTTTTGTAGATACTTTTACGATTCAAAAGGATAAACATACAGTCTTTTGTCTTTTCTTTTTCTCGAGCCATATAAGAGGGTTTGAAAAGATGCTTGAAGCCAAATGGGACATTGATACTGAGGCGGGCAAGGGTTGGAAATATGAAAGGACTCGAAGTCTTTTTGAGCCTTTTAAAACGAACCTATTGGAAAGTAATTTACTAAAAAAATTAGCCAATAGTGCAATGAATAACGTGGAAATTTATAACTTTACATTGCACTCTGGATTTTTACCGAAGCATATGAATGAAGTTTTAAATACTTTACAAGAAACTAATAAGATTTCAGTGACGTTGAAAACAGGGGAAAAAGCTCGAAAGAATGCTTTCTATGTCAACTATGATCATTATAAAAATAATGAGGATAAAGTTTTGATTAAATTATGTTAAGATGGCACAATCCGATATCGAATGGACAGAAGTAACATGGAATCCAGTTACAGGTTGTAATAAAATTAGCCCAGGTTGCAAATTTTGTTACGCTGAGACTATGTCTAAGAGATTAAAGGCGATGGGGATTGATAAGTATAAGGAAGGGTTTAAGTTGAAAATCCATCCGGAAGTTTTAAATACACCATTTTCTTGGAAGAAATCTAAAGTAGTTTTTGTAAACTCAATGAGTGATTTATTCCATGAGGACGTACCCATTGAATTTATAAAGGCTGTTTTCGCCGTGATGAATAGTACTCCACAACATACATATCAGGTGTTGACGAAGCGTTCGGAGAGATTACTTGAGTTGTCGGAAGAGTTAAATTGGACTAACAATATATGGATGGGGGTGTCTGTTGAAAATGAAGACTACACTTATAGAATAAAGGAACTCGCACAAACTTCAGCTAAAACCAAGTTCTTATCGATAGAGCCACTGATCGCTCCAATAAAGACTTTAGAATTAAACAAAATTGATTGGGTAATCGTAGGAGGCGAATCTGGCCATAAAGCGAGGCCGCTAAAAAAACAATGGGTTGACTATATAAAAGGAAAGTGCGAAGAGAAGAATGTTGCATTCTTTTTTAAACAATGGGGAAAAGCAAAATTTAATATAAATCAGAACGATCCGACTATAGACTCTGGCCATCCAAAACATGCTAAAGGGGGGTGCGAGTTAGATGGGAAAATATACAGACAAATGCCACCTAAAGCAGCTTAGCTGTCTTTGCGAGTTTGAGAAGATATTAACCTAAGTCTGGGCACCCGCAAAAGCCCTAATTGATTACACAATTAGGGCTTTTCTATTTTCAAAACTTTCTTTCTGTCTCGCCTCTTGAATCTTACTGTCTTGTTTTATTTTTCTTGCCTCTTGAATCTTACTGTCTTGATTTCCTTTTCTTGCCTCTTGAATCTTGCTGTCTTGATTTCTTTTTCTTGTCTCTAACTTCATGATCTGTTCATTTAACTGGCCGAAACTTAATGTGATGTTCATGTTACACAGGTAGGTTTGATTAAAATCATAGATTATGAAAAAGATAGCAAGCGTATTTATGGTGCTTTTGGTAATGTCAGCAGCATCAATTAAAACCTATGCACAAGTTAGTATAGGGATCTCTGTAAATATAGCACCACCTGTACTGCCAACTTATACACAGCCGCCCTGCCCTGTTGACGGTTATTTGTGGACACCGGGCTATTGGGCTTATGACCAGGATGGCGGGTATTACTGGGTGCCGGGTGTATGGGTGAGCCCGCCGCAGGTTGGTTATTTATGGACACCCGGTTACTGGGGTTATGACGGAGCCGTTTATGTTTATCATGAAGGGTATTGGGGCCATCATATCGGGTTTTACGGAGGGGTAAATTATGGCTACGGTTACGCAGGTAGCGGCTATGTTGGTGGTCGCTGGGCCGGTAATTCATTTCAATACAACACCGCGGTTGTGAATGTTAATAACACGGTTGTACATAATACCTATATCAATAAAACGGTGGTTAATAATGTTACCGTTAATAACAATAGCTTCAACGGACCGGGTGGTGTAACCGCTAAGCCGGGGCCACAGGAGCGTGCCGCCGAAAAGGAAGAACACGTACAACCAACTTCAGATCAAATTAGTCACAGGCAGGTTGCGGTGAAAGATCAAAGCCAGTTTGCAAAAAATAATAACGGACACCCGGCTACCGCTGCCATGAACAAGGTTAACGGAAGCCGCTTTACGCCGGAAGGAAACAACGCCCGGCCATTCTCAAGGAGCAACGCCAACAATAACCCCGCAAAGCCTCGCCCTTCAGAAAGTACTGATCATCCGGTTAGCAACCAGCCAAGACTGGTAAATAATCAATCAAGACCTGAAGGTAATCAGCGAAGACCGGTAAATCAGCAACGGGCTATTACACCACATAGGCAGGTACCTGCGCAGCATCATGTAGCCCCGCACCGGGAAAGGCAACGCTAAGCTATAGTTTAAGGATTACGAATCTCCCGAATTAAACAATTGCCCTCAAGAAGTACATTATATAACGAAGCCCTAACCGATTGCTCAGTTAGGGCTTTTCTATTTTTTTCTTTCTTGTTTCTTGAATCTTGCTGTCTTGACTCTCAATTCAACCTGTACGGTGCTATTAAATAAAACTCTGGGATCTGTACATTGAAATTGGCGTTGTCAAGCAGGCGAAGCATGTGGTATTCGCCTTTCATGTTGCCCATATCTGTTTTAAGGTTACAGCCCGATACGTACTCGTGAGTATGGCCCGGCTCGATAACAGGTTGCTGGCCTACTACGCCCTCGCCTTCTACTTCACGCTTTGCACCGTTTGAATCAAATATATACCAGTGACGGCTCATCAACCTGATGGCGTAGTTGGTCATGTTTTCGATGCTTACTTTGTAAGCAAACATAAAATGATCGTTTGCCGGGTTTGAATACTCCGGCTGATATATGGTTTCTATGGAAACCTTAACACCCTCAGTTATAGTGGTAACCATGTGACAAGTATCGTTTATTTCAAATATATGGAAAGGGAGCAAATATTAAGCCATTTCAATGGCATATTTTTCTTCAATTTCGGCCAGGATCTGGTTAACCGATTCAAGATCAGGGGCAGTAACAAACCGCATCCTAAACTCTTTGAAATGATCTATCCCTTTAAAGTAATTAGAATAATGCCTGCGCATCTCAAAAATGCCTGTTTTAGGGCCTTTCCACTCAATTGATTTATATAAATGGGCCCGGCAGGCTGTAACACGCTCGGCAATTGTTGGCTTATCCAGGTATTCGCCGGTTTTAAAGTAGTGCTTTATTTCGCGAAAAATCCACGGATAACCGATAGCTGCGCGACCGATCATCATGCCATCAACCTCATATTCCATGCGCCATGCCGCAGCCTTCTCGGGCGAATCGATGTCGCCATTCCCGAAAATGGGGATTTTTATACGCGGATTTTTTTTGATATCCCTGATCAACGCCCAGTCGGCCACACCTTTATACATCTGCGCGCGGGTACGGCCATGTATAGTAAGCGCCTTGATGCCAACATCCTGTAGGCGTTCGGCTACTTCGTAAACATTTTTGGTGTTATCATCCCAGCCCAAACGGGTTTTAACAGTTACCGGTAAATGTGTTGCCTCAACAACCGCTTTGGTCATGGCAACCATTTTATCAATATCCTGTAACAGGCTTGCACCTGCGCCACGACAAGCTACCTGTTTTACTGGGCAGCCATAATTGATATCCATCAGGTCGGGGCCAGCCAGGGTTGCAATTTCAGTAGCTTCGCGCATGTGGTCGATATCACTGCCGAATATCTGGATGCCGATAGGCCTCTCGTACTCAAAAATATCAAGTTTCTGCCTGCTTTTAGCCGCGTCGCGGATCAGGCCCTCGCTCGAAATGAACTCTGTATACATCATGTCCGCACCGTTTTGCTTGCATACATAACGGAAGGGTGGATCGCTCACATCCTCCATCGGCGCCAGCAACAGCGGGAACTCCCCTAAATCAATATTTCCTATTTGTACAGACATCCTTATCTTTAGCCTGCAAAAATACGAATTTTACATCTAATGATAAAAGACTCATATCAAAGC
>NZ_DASVOB010000769.1:0-8228 GCF_036383575.1 Mucilaginibacter sp. | reverse complement strand
TTTTATCCCTGTAACATCAATCAACAATTCTGGTCCACAATCATATGAATAACTTCCCATGGTTTTTTACCGGCTATTTGCAGTTGTGGAGGAAAAGGAATGCCATTGACAAGCAATCTTCGGCAGATGTAAGGAAAATCAAACTCCTTACCATTATGGGCGCATAAAATAAGATTGGCTGGCTGACTGAACAGTAGGTTGGAGAACTTGGTAAGCAACTCCTTTTCGTCATGTGATGCGAACGACTTTACCCGTAACCCGATATTTTTCCCGGCGGTAAAGATCCCTGCCGAAATGCAAACTATTTTACCAAACTCGGCCCAGATGCCTGCACGTTCGTAATACGTTTCGGCGAGCTCATCCTTGCGTTGGTACTGGGTTTTGATATCCCATAAAGCCTGCAGGTTTTCGGGCAGTTGATCATGGCTGCTATATTGCGGTACCGTTTCAATATCAATTATCAGTATGTTATGCAGGTCGTACTGTTCAAGCATCCAGTTAAAAATTATGGAAGCAAGATAATGATAGTTTTTATTTTAAGTGTAGGTGCGGCTTTGTGTGCTATGCTAATTTTCAAATATGGTATTTTAATGATGCTTTAAACCATTGAGCTTAAAACCTACGCTAATCTGAACCGTTCCCGGACTGTTTTTATAATTCCCAAAGCCCGAGGTTACATTATAGCCGCCAAGGCTTTTTTGATATAAAGCCTCAAGACTTAACCGGTTAAATTGAAAGCTGATACCGCCAGATAAACCAAGGTTTATCTTTTGATCATACCGGGTTGCTTTCAATTGATTAACCGTATTGGCTAAAAAAATGGTATCTATATTGTCGGTTAGTCGCCGGACGTTTGTGGCCCCGTTGACCTGCTTAACTGGTATATTAATAACCGGTCCTCCTTTTACGCTAATGTTGTTGGTAATCTTATATACAGCATGTACCGGAATACTTACAAAATAGGCCTTCCTCGAATCTGTCACCTTAACAAGTTTTGCAGAATCAACCCCGCTGTTTTCGTTAGTATAGGAGCCACTGAAGTTAAGCGGTGTTAAAAGCCTTACCTGCGCGTTTATAGCCCATTTGCTGTTTAAATGATAAGTGGCAAATAAGCCAGCATAAATATCAACCGGGAAACGGCCATAGAAATTACTATTTTGAGCACTTGGTGTAAAACTTCCGGACGAATTAGCACCAAGCAATATCCCCCAGTCGGTATTAGCAAACGCTACAGATAGTGACCTGCCCAGGGAGTTAGCCCCTTTGGTTTTGCCGCTTGTTGTTGATCGGTTTTTACCTGTTTTGTTTTTACTATTCGAGCTCTTGTTAGTAGCTGCAGAGCGCAACCCGCTGTAATAATAGTTTCCTATTACAAATTTTGATAGCGGTTGATTCGCAAATACCAGGGGATGGATGAATGTATTATTATTTATCCCCGTTAATTGCCACGATTGGGTATTATTGGCCGAAAGAGTTAATGTACTGCCCGTGGTACTCTCATTTTGCAGGGTTTGATCATTTGGGAAGCCGCTTTTTGTTGCTGAATCTACGCTATTGTTTAAGCTCCGCTGTGCGGTGGTTGGGTTCCCGGCCAAGCCAAACTGTTTGTTGTTTTGATGCCTCCCCGGAGGTACAGAACCGCCGTTGTTATACCGGGCGTTGCCGGCCGAAATGCCTTTTATAATATTACCATTGCCCTTTTGTGGGATTGAAGCAGTCTGCTGATTATTTGCCGCTGAGACGGGGAACGATCCAACGGTTTTACTTTTGTTGCTATTTCTTGTCGGGGTGTTTTTTGTGGGGTTATTAATGCTACCGTTCTTATTTGAAGACAATTCCTCCCCATTTTTTTGAGCGTACAAACCGTTTACGCTATCGCGCAAAATATCAACGCTGTCGTTTAAGTTTGGTGAACTTGCAGTTAATGAATCCAATAGGCTGTCTTTGCCCATAACATGGTTGCGGCTTTTATGCTGATGATGAGGCGCTTTTTTATGCAATCCGGTTTTAACTAAATAAATAGCGGTTCCACCAACGGTAGCAACAGTTAATGAAGCTATTAATATTGAGGTGGCTTTCATCGCCTTGACAACTTTTATGATTTTTGCAACCTTAGACACATGTGGGGCAGACGCTAAAGGCAAAATAGGCAAATGCTTGTCAAGGATCGATTGCATTTCCTGCCATCCGCTTTGCGGTTCGGAATCAACCGGTAGCTCGCCGCGTTTTTGCCGCCAAAGATCGGGGTCTTTAAATAAATCTTTCATCGTTTTATTTCACTCCTTTCTTTCGACTGAATGTAGCCTGGTTCCAGCAGCTCCCTTAATTTTCTCTTTCCTTCGGCCAGGTGCCAGCGGGATGTACCTTCGCTTATGTTTAATTGTTCGCCTATTTCTTTATGTGTAAACCCGTCGAGTACCGAGAGGTTGAAAACCGTTTGTGTAGCAAAGGGTAGGGTGCGGATGCTTTGCAGGATCTCTTCAAAATAAATCTTTTCCAAGGCAGATGGAGAGATGAAATAATCATCATGCTCCTGTACATCTAAACTTACTGTATTGAATTTTAATTCTTTCCGGCACAGATCTATTGAAGTATAGATCATGATTTTCCTGATCCATCCACCTAATTCGCCTTTTTCAATATCAAAATTGTTTATGGATTGGAATACTTTCAGGAACCCGCTGTTAAAAGCCTCTTTGGCCAACTCTTTATCAGGGACATAACTATAACATACGCGAAGCATCTCGGCATAAAATAATTTGTACAAGGTTTCCTGCGCCGTTCGGTCGTTATTGATACACCCTTTTACCAGCTTCTCGGTTTGCTTCTTGCTTAGGTTCATTAAAAAAAATCACGTTTAAATGATTGTAACTACATCTTCGGATACAATTCATCAAACGTTGGGTAAAATGTAGATTTTTTTTCAAATTGTTTTCAGCTTTAATAATAATCAGGAAAAATCAGCCATATCAACTTGCTGCAACAAGCAGATATGACTGATTTTGATTGAACTGGTGTTAACGTGTTAAGGTGTTAGGTGAAATGACTACGCCCGACGAGTAATTCCAGTCGAAAACGATGGTACTCGCGGATATAACAATATTGCCGGTATAGGTTGTACCGTTAAGTGTTACTTTTAATGGATGGCTTCCGTTTGTAAGGTAACTTCTTTGAAAGCGTACCGAAGCAGCTATCGGGATATCGCCGGTTCCGTGGCAAACCAAGGGCTCCTGTACATTAAGGAAATCAATAAAGAAATTGTTGTTTGCATCCAGCGTGTTATGGAATTTCAGCAAGCCGTTTGAGCAATACCGGTTAGTTGTAACCGCATTAAACGAAATGCCCACACTATCGCCCGCTGCATTTTGATAATATCCGGGCGCTAATGTGATCTTATCACCGGTTAAGGCAACAAGTTGAGCCGTGTCGGGAGGCGTCTTTACGATAGTATCACCGGATGTTTTTAAGGCATTTTTGTTGGCCGCGATTTTGGTGTCGCTGATTGCGTCATTTTTTTTTGTACAGCTGGAAACAATAAAAAAAGTCAGTAACAGGGCCACCATGGCATAGGTTAAGTTTTTCATTTTAATTGATTTATGATTTTATTACATCATCGTATCAATTACCGCAAACGTTGGGTGGGAGCAAGATTTTTATTAAATTATTTCTTCAACACTTCAAACCCTGTACTAATGGTATTGCCGTTGCCATCAACCAAAGTGAGGATGTGTTTGCCCGGAGGTGGATTTAAAGCCATCTGATGAAAGTCTTTGGTTTCGCCAACGTACTGATCATCTAAATGCCAAAAGATCTTCATGCCAGGCTGGCGATGGGCTGCATTACAGATCATCCGGCCGCGTGTACCATCCGCTTCAAGAGGAACATATATTTTAGCGCCATTTTTAGGGTAGATCACTTCCATCGCATTTCCGTTTTCTGCCTGGGCGCAATCCGGACGAAAAGGCGGAAGTACATGGTATTGATAGTTTCTGGCTTTGTAATAATATTCCATTGATGGGGGCAGCACAAACCAGCTTTTATTGAGGATGTTACCCGGTGGTTCACAGTTGCCGTTTACCTGCCATTTGGCATCGGCAGATAAATGCACCAATTGATGGTATGGACAAACGGGGGCTTTTAAACCACTTTTTGGTACATACTGCTCGTCAACGCCCTGACAGTATTGCCCGGCACGATAGCCGCTTTGCCTGCACACATTTATTTTTACCATTTCGCCCATGGGCATCTCAAACCAGTCGCGCGATACGGGCAGCAGCCTGAAGATCTCGAACAGGGCAGGGGCCGCTGTATTGATCCCCGTTAAACCCGGCCGGCCTTCACCATCGGTATTGCCAACCCAAACGCCAACCACATATTTAGGTGTAACGCCAATAGCCCAGCCATCACGAAAGCCAAAGCTTGTACCGGTTTTCCAGGCCACCCGCTGACTTGAGCTGAATTGCTGCCAAAGCATTTCTTCACCCGGCCGCATTACTTCCTCCATAGCCTGGAAGGTATAATAAATGGAAGCAGCATCCAGCAAGCCCGATTTTTCAACAGCAGGTTTAGCACCCGCTTTCTCTTCATAAACAGGGTTATGAAAATCGGCAGGATCATATTTGCCATTATTTTTATTGTAATGATTAAGCACACGCGCCATATCGGCATATGCGCCGCTCAATTCCCAAAGGGTATTTTCGCCTCCCCCTAAAATTAACGACAAACCATAATGATCTGCTGGTTTGGTTAATGTTGTGATGCCTGCCTTATGCAAAAAGTCATAAAATCGCTCATATTTGTACTGCTGCAGCATTTTAACTGCAGGCACATTCAGTGAACGGGATAAGGCCCGTGAAGCAGGCACCGCGCCATCATAGCCCAGATCAAAGTTTTCTGGATGATAACCTGCTATCATGGTTGGCACATCGGGCATCAGACTGTTGGGCAATATCAACCCATCGTGCAACATCGCTGCATAAAGCAATGGCTTTAAAGTACTGCCCGGGCTTCGCGGGGCATCAATTACGTCAACATCGCTTTCCATTTGCGGGTCTTCACGATGGGCTATATTGCCGGCATAGGCAAGGGTGGCACCGGTTTCCACATCAAGTACAATAGCGGCTATATTATTGATATCATTGGCCTTTAATAAACTGTGATGCTGCTCCAGGATGTCATTTACCTGCTGTTGAAGCGATGATTTAATGCTGCTGGTGATCCGTGTATCGCCATCTGGTTTGGCCTGATGATCGGCTTTAAAACGCTGTAACAGGTGTGGGGCAAATTGGGGCAGGGGCATCGGTCTGTCGGGGACAGGTTCAAGTCGGGCAAGGGCCGCTGTTGTGCTGTCAATAATGCCTGCTTTATGTAGTTTATCCAATAATGAATTTCGTTTGCGGAGCAGGATGGCCCTGTTCCTGCCGGGGTGCACCAGCGAAGGTGAGTTAGGTAAAACAGCCATAGCTGCCATTTCACCCCAAGAAAGTTTATCCGGGCTGCGACCAAAATATCGCCACGATGCCGCGTCCAATCCAATAACATTGGTACCAAACGGGGCGTTGCTGGTATATAAAGCCAGTATTTCACTTTTGCTATAGGTTACCTCAAGACGCATGGCCATGAAAATCTCTTTCAGCTTATTCCAGATGTTGCGTTTATGTTTGGTAGCCAGGCGAATTACCTGCATGGTAATGGTGCTGCCGCCACTGCTTACTTTTTTCGAATTAAGGTTTTGTTTGATAGCACGACCAAAGGCAACAATGTCAAACCCGGGATGGTGCTCAAAGCGTTTATCTTCAAAAGTAATAATGCATTGCTTAAATTTCTCGGGTACGTCGGCATTGTAAGGAAAGCGCCATTGCCCGTCGTTTGCTATAGATGCGCCAAGCAATTGGCCCTGATCATCATCAATTACATAGGATGTTGGGCTATTAAATAAGGGTTTTGGCAAACAAAACCAGAATATGAGGGTTAAAACAAACAAAAAGAAAAGTGAGACTATTACTTTTGGCTTTTTTAAATAACTTTTTGCTCGTTTTAGCACAAATTGCATTATTAAATATAAAAATATTACTCCGGTTTAGGTTTATACAACTATAATTGTGGCAAAAATCTACCAGGCAATAATACAATAAATGACAATACAAAAATTATCAATTATCATCCCGGCTTATAACGAAGGTAATACCATACATCTGATTTTGGATAAAATTAAGGAGGTAAGCCTTGTCAATGATATCGAAAAAGAAGTGATTATTGTAAATGATTGCTCAAAGGATGATACTGAGGCAGCCATTTATAAATACAAGCTTGGTAACCCCGATGTTAATATCCAGTACTTTAAACATGAAATAAATAAGGGTAAGGGAGCAGCTTTGCATACCGGCATCTCTAAAGCTACCGGCGATTACCTCATTATCCAGGATGCTGACCTTGAATATGATCCTGCGGAATATAATGACCTGCTAAAACCTGTAGTAGCCGGTTTTGCCGATGTGGTTTATGGTTCGCGGTTTATGGGGAGCAATCCTCACCGCATCCTGTTTTTTTGGCATACCATCGGTAACAGGTGGTTAACCTTTGCCTCCAATTGGTTTTCCAATCTTAACCTTACTGATATGGAAACGTGCTATAAGTTATTTAACACCAAACTTATTCAATCCATAAAACTTACCGAAAAACGCTTTGGCTTTGAGCCAGAGGTTACGCAGAAAATTGCACGCGTGCCCCGTATCAGGATCTATGAGGTGGGTATTTCATACTACGGCCGTACTTATGAAGAGGGTAAGAAGATAGGATGGAAGGATGGCGTAAGGGCTATTTATTGTATCCTCAAATACGGCTTATTTAAAGCGAAGTGAGGTCAATGTCATGAAATTGAATGGCCATAACATTTTCGCTTTCATAAGCTAAGGTGGCTAAATTACCGTTATCAAGCTTAAAGCTTAAAAGCTTTATTCCTTTAGATGAATTGATGATATTACTGTTTACCAGATGATTGCCATTCAGCGATGGGATATCTTTAAGCCGCTCATCTAATCCCTGGCTTGTAAGTTTTGTTATAGCCTCTTTACGCGTCCACAGCAGGATAAACTTTTCTGCCGAATCACTTTGGTTGATGAAACTGATCTCATCTTCACTGAAATTATCAGCAAGGATCTCTTTATAGGCGAATAAATGGTCGATTTTTTCTGTATCGATACCAACTGCGGTTTTTGATACAGCGATGGTTACCCACTCGTCAGAATGGGATGTATTGTAATTAATAGCAGTTCCGGTAGTTTTTACAAAAGGTTTTTTATTAGGGCCAATTTCAAAACGAATGTCTTCGGGCTTTTGATCCAAATATTGGCCTAAAATAGTTCTTAGCGCAGCACGGCTAACAATAAAACGTCGCCGGTCTTTTTCCTGGTAATACCGTTCTGCTCGCTTTACTTCATCGGGTAATAATAGCTTTACAAGCTGCCCGATAAGCGTGAGATGATTGGCAATTTTTATCCGCCAAACATCAACATTAGCGTCAATAGTAACATTGGGCTTTGCATTCTGCAGCCATTCAACAGTATCAAGATACTGTATTTCAATGTTTACTATACCCATACCTTATTTTTTAGCAGCTTCATCGAGGCAATTTTGCAAAATTTTTGCAAAGATCTTATCGTTTGGTGCTTTAAATATAGAGTTATGTTCGCCGGGGATAGGATGCACGTTGATACCCTTTAAAGCGTAAGGCCGCCAGCCCAGGTATTCAAAGTCATCCATATAAAAAGTATGTGTATTAGCCCTGAACAATTCAATTGAAATGTCAGAAGGTTTCAGCTGGTAGTTACGTTCGGCTTGCTGGTTCGTCTCATCTATTTTGTTTGAGTAGCCAAAAAAACCCTCCTGCTGTTCGTCTTTCTTTAAACGCCATAAAAGTCTGGTTGCATGTCGTTTAATGTTTTTTGTTTTACCTGCAATGTTTTGCGAAAGCCCTTCGCCGGTAAGCAGGTTGTATTTTAGTTTACGTAAAAAGAACTTAGCGCGTTTAGTTTGCATAGTCAACCAAGGATCAAAAAATGGCGACCGATAGGCATAAGTATCAAACATGGCCAGCATTTTAACTTTTTTGCCTTGAGCTTCCAGTTGTTTGGCCATTTCAAAAGCTATAATGCCACCAAATGAGTAGCCAGCCAACGCATATGGCCCATCGGGATTTTGAGCCTGTATGGCTGAGATATAATGCGCAG
>NZ_DASVOB010000768.1:0-3300 GCF_036383575.1 Mucilaginibacter sp. | reverse complement strand
TGTGTGGCTGCATCATAGTTTGAGCCATAAGCCCGTACCCTTACCTGGTTAAGTTCCGTCGCCGGCGATTCGCCTAACACTACTTTAGCCTCGGCCAGCATCAGCAATAAATCTGCATAACGGTAGATAGGGAAATCATTGGTGATCAGCCTTGCGCCAGCGTTTTGCTCACCTTGATACTTATCCGCGAAACATCCGGCAATTTTAAATGTGCCATCGGCTAATTTTTGATAGGCCGGCTGGATACTGGCCAGCTTACGGCTATCCTTATCATTGAAAGCCCTGAAAGCAGCTATCCTTACAGGTGCCCTGAGCAGGCCTCCCCAGTTATCAATTGTAGGCGAAAACTGGCGGTTAGCTAATGAATCGTAAAAGTTAGAGATCAGGCCGCTTTGCGGTACAAAACTGCTCTGTACAAATGATATCGTTGCCTCGTTAAACTGATAATGGCTTACAAATATCATCTCGTTATTGCCTTTGGTTGTTGTTGCAAAAATGTCGCTGTATTTTGGCAACAACTGCAGCGCCGGCACATTGGTTTGGATCTCGGTTAAAGCCGCTTTGGCGGTAGCCGCATCAGTAGCGGCATTTCCGCGGTGAGCTGTCCACAAATAAACATCTGCTTTAAGCATCAGCGTGGCTGATTTCGACCAGTATGATTTCAGGTTCCTGAAGGAATAATCCGTCCCGAAACTTGCAGCCGACTTATCAATATCAGCCTTAATAAGCGCTAATACATCTGCCGCAGGCGAAGCTGCCTTAGCCAGGTTGGAAATATCAAGCGTAGAACCCGATGTAGGCTCTGTTTGTATGATCACATTGCCCCAGCTGCGGTACAGTTGGTAATAGTAGAAAGCGCGCATCCCGTATGCAATCCCCAAATAGTAGTTCTTGTTTGCCGCGGTTACGATATCGGTACTGTTTAACTTACTGATCAGCAAATTAAGCTGGTTGATGTTGTTGTAAAACCCGCCAAAGCTGCTTATACCGGGATTATCCAAATTAAGGTTTTGTGTCCACAAGCGTTCAAGGCCCTGGGTGGCCTCGCCGGTAAAAGTACCATTGGTGCCGGGGTCTGTAGCGAAGATATCCGCACGCATTTCGCCCAAAGTTTGGAAGGCGGCATTGTTAGACCTGAATTGTGTATGCACACCTGCCACAAAAGAATCAAACTGGTCGGCGGTTTTCCAGAAATTACCATCGGTAACGCTGCTCACAGGCGCCAGGTCCAGTTGCTTCCGGCACGAGCTTGACAATGCCAGGATCAATAGTCCTGCAAAGATGACTGAAGTATATTTTTTCATTTCGAAATATTTAAAGGTTAGAATGATGCCTGAACACCTACTACAAATGATTTAGGGGTTGGATAAGTACCCTGGTAAACTCCTGTCAGCGATCCGTTTGATACCGGTGCCTCAGGCGTCGGTCCGCTGAACTTTTTGATATAGAACAGGTTGCTGCCACTGGCAAACAATCGCATTTTGGAAAATATTTTCGTTTTATCCAGCAGAGGCTTCCCGAAGTCATACGACAGCGTTATTTCACGGCAGGCTAAATAATTCCCGCTCTCATAAAAATTGGAGTTATTACCATTCAGCACAGCACTTGCATTATTGGCCCGCGTGTAGTTTTGCTTGGAACCAACTACCTGGTCGGCATAATACACTTTAGGTATATTGGTGTTAGTGTTGGTTGGCGACCATGCCTTTTTTTGCAGATCTATGTAGTTAAAAGTACCTTGATAGTTACCTAAGGTACGCGCAACAAGGTCGTTATAAATGGTGTTGCCCAAAGTGTATTCAAACCGTGAGTAAAACGAGAATGCTTTGTATGATACGTTGAAGTTGAAACCACCTGTCCATTTAGGGTAGATGTTGCCCAAATAAACCTGGTCGCGCGAGTCAATGGTATCGTTCTTATCTACATCCTGCCAGTTTACATCGCCCGGGGTAATGTGCCCGCCTTTACCTGCTGCCAGGTTAGGGCCGGTAATACCTGCAACGTTGTCTACACGGTTGCCTGCATTAGCCGCGACATCAGCTGCGTCTTTAAATATAGATAACTGTTTGTAACCATAGATCTGGCCCAGCGGCTGCCCTTCCTGGATGCCGCCAACCCAGACAACCTTGCCCGATTTTGGGTCATAAACCTGTAAACCGCCCTGCCTGTTGTTCTCATTGCCGTTAAAGGGTAGTTTTAAAACTTTGTTTTTTACATATGAAGCAGTTGCGCCCACATCAATCCGCAAACCATTCGGGTTGTTAACTATATTGGCTTTTACCGTAAACTCATAGCCCTTATTTTGTAATGTACCAAGGTTTGTTTGAATGCTTGAAAAACCGGTATAACTTGGCAATGGTAAACTGGTTAACAGGTCGCTGGTGATGCGGTTATAGTAATCAAACAGGAAACTTACCCTGTCTTTAAAGAAACCGATATCGGCACCAATATCTGTAGTGCGGCTTTTTTCCCAACGCAAGTTAGCATTTGTCAAACCCGTATTCAGGAAACTGCCCTGTCCGTTGTATAATGTTTGAGCAGCATAAACACCCTGTACATCATAGTTGCCTAAGCCCGCGATATTACCGTTTGAACCATAACTTGCGCGGGGTTTAAAGGTAGAGAACACTTTATTAAGCCCCCATTTTTCGAAGAACGCTTCGCGGCCAACATTCCAACCGGCAGATACGCCTGGGAAATAACCGATCCTGTTGCCAGGCGCCAATTGCGAAACACCATCTTCCCTCAATACAAAAGTGAGCAGATACTTGCTGTCATAGGCATAGTTGATACGGGTAAAGGTTGATATGATCCGGTTTTCGGCCTGATTACTGTAGTTACCGCCAACAGCGAATAAAGTAGACGCGTTGGCTGTAGAGATATTATCCGTAGGCGCATTGGTACCATCAACCTGCATAGCAAGCGCTTTCTGATCGTAATACTCAGCACCTATCATGGCGCTTAAATCATGCTTACCGAATGATTTGGTATAATTTAAAATCGCGTTATATGTTTGCTGAAAATTACGCGAATAACCTGCGATAGATTCCCTGCTGGTGCTGCTGTACGATGGCGGGTTGGCAAACAACGTAGCATAAGTTTGTGTAGCCTGCTGAAACGACTGGTTAATTTGCTGGTTCAAATAACCACTGCCCGATACCTTGAAAAACAAGCCCGGCATAATATCCCATTTAACAGCGGCATTAGCTACAATCCTGTCAACCTCGTTACTGCGTTTTAGCTTGCCCAACCAGTATAAGGGGTTACCGTCGCTGATGCTATTGCCGGGATTGGGTGATG
>NZ_DASVOB010000767.1:0-5663 GCF_036383575.1 Mucilaginibacter sp. | reverse complement strand
CTGCACGATATAAAAAGAGTTTATCTCATAGGCATAGGCGGCATCGGTATGAGCGGCCTGGCACGCTATTTCCATCATTTGGGTTGTATTGTTTGCGGATATGATAAAACGTCGACTGATTTAACCAACCAGTTGCACAATGAGGGGATCCAGGTTGTTTTTGAAGATCATGCGGATTACATTCCCATGAGTTTCCAGAAACCATGCAGCGATACGCTTATTATTTATACGCCTGCTGTACCAAAGGATTCGCACATATTAAACTATTTTAAAAATCAGGGCTTTGAGTTGTTCAAGCGCTCGCAGGTTTTAGGCTTGATCAGCAAGAGTTCATTTACTATTGCTGTGGCCGGTACACATGGCAAAACTACTACCTCAACCATGGTAGCGCATTTGCTTAAGGCATCGGGTAATGATTGCTCTGCTTTTTTGGGTGGTATTTCATCAAATTACCAAACCAATGTGCTTTATGGCAAAAACAATGTAATGGTGGTTGAGGCCGATGAGTATGATCGTTCGTTCCTGACCCTGTATCCGGATGTGGCCATTATCACATCAATGGATGCAGATCACCTGGATATCTATGGCGATCACGCTCACCTGACCGAGTCGTTCAGGTTATTTGCTTCGCAGATAAAACCCGGTGGTACATTGGTGCACAAAAATGGTTTGCCTTTGGATGGCGGATATACCTACGCCTTTGAAGACGAAACTGCCGATGCACATGCATCCAATGTTCGTATCATTGACGGCGATTTTTATTTTGATTATAACAGCGCTGCGGTAAATATTACCGATATAAAAATGGGCATAGCGGGTACCCACAACGTGGAGAATGCTGTAGCTGCCATTGAAGCAGTGTTGAAACTGGATATTGCCCCGGCTGATATTAAGGAAGCACTGGCTTCATTTAAAGGGGTTAAACGCAGGTTTGAATACATTGTTAAAACACCGGAGCATATCTACATTGATGACTATGCACATCACCCTGAAGAACTGAGGGCATGTATCTCATCAATTAAAAGGTTATACCCCACTAAAAAGTTAACGGCTATTTTTCAGCCGCATTTATTTACCCGCACCCGCGACTTTGCCGATGGCTTTGCCGAAGTGCTGGACATGGTTGACGAACTGATATTGCTGGAAATTTACCCGGCGCGTGAGTTGCCTATTGAAGGTGTTAACTCACAGATGCTGCTTAACCGCATGCAGCTGCAAAATAAAAGGATTTTAAGTAAGGAAGAAGCTGTAGCTGCAGTAGCCGCCGAAAAGCCAGAACTATTATTAACGGTAGGTGCCGGTGACATTGATACACTGGTACAGCCATTAAAACAAGTATTGAGCAATGAATAAAAAACTCATTTGGAAGCGCCTGCTGATAGGTTGTGCCTGGGTAATAAGCCTGGGTGGCCTTGTGGTGCTCATGAGTTTTATTGAAACAAAAAAAGCGGGGGTAAAGTGTACAGCAGTAAATGTGAGCATTCCGGGCGGTCAATATTTTATTGACAAGCAGGAGGTCGACCATATTATTGAAGTTACCAGCCACTCGCTGGTAGGCAGGCCTATCGAAAATATTAACATCCAGGAGCTGGAAGATAAACTAAAAGCGAACCCTTTTATTGAGTTTGCCAAAGTTTATACCGAAATGGATGGTGTATTAAGGGTTGAAGTAAGCCAGCGTCAGCCGATACTACGGATCATGAACCATTATGATATGGATTTTTATGTAGATCAGCATGGTTTGAAGATCCCGCTATCGCCAAACTTTACCGCAAGGGTACTGGTGGCTAATGGTTTTATTGAAGAACTGTTTACCAACCATGTTGATTCGTTACATACACGCGTGGCTAAAGATCTGTTTAAAACGGCCGATTATATCCGCAAGGATTCACTTTGGGATGCACAGATAGCGCAGATGTATGTGAACAGCGACCGCGAGATCGAGCTGATCCCGAGGGTAGGCAATCAAAGGATCCTGATCGGTAATGCCGATTCGCTCAACGTGAAGTTAAATAACCTACAGGCTTTTTATAAGCAGGTGTTGCCAAAAGTTGGCTGGGATACTTATAAAGTGATCAATGTAAAATATACCAACCAGGTAATTGGTATAAAAAATGAAAATATAAAAGCTGATTCGGTAAAAGCGGCTAAGGCTGCCAAACAGGATTCGCTCAAAACGAAAAGGGACTCATCTCAAATTAAATTGTAATATGGACAAAAGCTCAACTCAGGAAAAAAGTTCGCCAATTGTAGTAGGATTGGATATCGGAACTACCAAGATATGTGCCATTGTTGGGCGCAGGAGCAGGAACGGGAAGATTGAGGTTTTAGGGATTGGCAAAGCCGAATCTGCCGGTGTAACGCGCGGCGTGGTTTCAAATATAGATAAAACAGTACAGGGCATTCACCAGGCAGTGGATGTGGCGGGCTCGCAATCAAATGTGGAGATCAGGGTAGTGAACGTGGGGATTGCCGGTCAGCATATCAAAAGTCTGCAACACCGCGGTTTAATTACCCGCCGTGATCTGCAGTCAGAGATCAGCCGTAAGGATATCGATAAACTGATTGAGGATATGTATAACTTGGTAATGCCTCCGGGCGAGGAGATCATCCATGTATTACCGCAGGAGTTTACGGTAGATAATGAGCCGGGGATCAAAGATCCGATAGGTATGGCAGGTGTTAGGCTTGAAGCTAATTTCCATATTATCTCGGGCCAGGTAACCGCTATCAAAAATATTGTAAAATGCGTTAACAAGGCCAGCCTGGAAAGCCAGGAACTGATCCTTGAACCGCTGGCATCTTCAGAATCTGTTTTGAGCGAAGAGGAAAAAGAAGCCGGTGTGGTTTTGGTTGATATCGGTGGCGGTACTACCGACGTAGCTATCTTCCACGAAGGCATCATTCGCCATACAGCCGTTATCCCTTTCGGCGGTAACAGCGTAACCGAAGATATCCGCGAAGGTTGTTCAGTAATGCGCAACATCGCCGAGCAATTGAAAGTAAGGTTTGGATCAGCCCTGGCCGATGAGAACAAGGAGAACGAGATAGTATGCGTTCCGGGTTTACGCGGCCGTGAGCCAAAGGAAATTTCGGTAAAAAACCTGGCTTACGTGATCCAGGCCCGTATGGAAGAGATCGTAGAGCATGTTTACTACGAGATCAAATCATCAGGTTACGAGAAAAAGCTGATAGCAGGTATCGTAATAACAGGCGGTGGTGCACAGCTGAAACACTTACGCCAGCTGGTTGAATTTGTTACCGGGTTAGATTGCCGTGTAGGTTATCCTACCGAGCACCTGGCCAAAAATGAAGTGCTGCCAAAAAATACGTACGAAGAATTGCAAAGCCCAACTTTTGCTACCGGTATTGGTTTGTTGATAAAAGGTATCCAGAAAGTGGAATACATGAATGAAGCAATCCCTGCCGAAGTAAAAGCGGCTAAGCCCAAATACGATGCTAAAACTAAAGAAGGGGGCTTGTTAGACAGGCTGCTGAAAAAGAGCATCACATTTATTAAGGATGACATTAAGGATGAGGACTTTCTGAAATAATAATTATTCACAAGGGTAAAACTTATTCACATTGCTCACAAATGTGGAAAAACCTTGTTGAAAAAGTATTATTATTACAATGGTAAAATCTAATGTTGGTTGATTTACATATAGCTGAAAACGAAGATTATGCATTTTGAAATGTTAAAAGAAAAATCGTCGATCATCAAGGTAATTGGTGTTGGCGGTGGTGGTGGAAACGCGGTAAACCATATGTACAGGCAAGGAATTACCGGTGTTGATTTTATAATCTGCAACACGGATGCCCAGGCATTGGAGCTGAGCCCTATACCTAACAAGGTGCAGTTGGGTGCCAGTTTAACCGAGGGCATGGGTGCAGGCTCAATACCCGAAGTTGGCAAAAATTCGGCTATTGAAAATATCGACGATATTAAACAGATGTTGGGCGTTAATACCAAAATGCTGTTTATTACAGCAGGTATGGGCGGTGGCACGGGTACTGGCGCAAGCCCTATCATTGCCAAAGCAGCGCGCGAAATGGATATATTAACGGTGGGTATCATTACCACTCCTTTCTCTTTTGAAGGTAAACGCCGTAAAATGCAGGCTGACGCCGGTTTGGAAGAATTGCGTAAATATGTTGATTCGTTCCTGGTGATCTCAAACGACAGGCTCCGCCAGATTTTTGGCAACCTGACCATGAGCTCAGCATTTGCACAGGCTGATAATATATTGACCACGGCTGCCAAAGGTATCGCCGAGATCATCACCCTGCCGGGTTATATAAACGTCGACTTTAAGGATGTGCGCACAGTGATGAAAGATAGCGGTGTATCTATCATGGGCAGCTCTACTGCCGATGGTGAAAACCGTGCCTTAAAAGCTGTTGAAGGTGCACTGGCATCGCCATTGTTAAAGGATAATGAAATTGAAGGTGCAAGGTATATATTGCTGAACATCAGTTCGGGCCTCAAAGAGGTTACCATGGATGAGATCAGCGTAATTACTGATTACATACAGGAAGAAGCCGGTTTAGCTGCCGACCTGATCTGGGGTAACTGTATCGACGAAAACCTGGGTGAGCAATTATCGGTAACTATTATTGCTACCGGTTTCCAAACCAAGGATGAGCGCGAAAAAGAGCATAGCAACAAGAAAATAGTTTCAATGCTGGTTCCTGAAGAGCCGCAGCAGGCAAGGCCGGTTAATGAGTTTATTAAACCTGTTAAAGTAGATGCCCCTGCCGAACCTTACGCTAAAGCCCCTAAAGAGGATGCTAAACAGGCGGGTTTGTTTGATATGTTTGCCGGCAGCCGCCAGGAAGAACCTGCTGTAGTAAGGCATAGCCTGATGCACGAGGAAGAACCTGAAGCTGATAACGAGCCGGATACTGCGGGGTTCACTTTTAAAATGAGCGAACCGGTAAGTTACGAGCAACCTGTAAGGGAACAACCACGCATGCCAGAACCTGAGCCGGAACCAGCTCCTGTTGTTGGTGCTGATGATAACAAAACCAACGAATCAATTGAAGAGCAGTTGAAAAAATCGCGTGAGCGCATCATGAGGCTCAAAGACCTGAGCATGAAATTGCGTACCGGCAACATCCAGGAGCTGGAGAATGTGCCGGCTTACAAACGCAAAGAGATAGCGTTGCAGGATACGCCGGCATCTGACGAAAGCCAGATCTCCCGTTTTTCCCTGATGCAGGATAGCGAAGGTAATGTTGAGATCAGGAATAATAACTCATATTTGCACGGGAACGCTGATTAAGAATAGAGGCAAGGCTTTTTAAGAGTCAGGACGCCAAGATTCAAGAGACAAGAAAAATAAAACCACAATAATTGAATGGGAGATCGACAAAAGAATTAAATCTGAAAGTTGATCTCCCTTTTTGTTAGATACTTTTATTGATTTTGATTCGTTAATCTGGTTTTCATGGTCTTTATTTCCTTGGTCTTGAACCTTGACTTCTTGGGTCTTGTATCTAAAAGTCTTGCTTCTTTTCTATAAGTTATAACCTATTCTAAAAAGTTATAGCTATTGTTTAAAGGTGTTTTAACGGCTATATTTGCATTTAAATTTATAAAAACAATTCATTTTGGATTTATTTGATAAAATAACAAAAAGCTTGGGTGGGCCGATAGGTCA
>NZ_DASVOB010000766.1:0-2946 GCF_036383575.1 Mucilaginibacter sp. | reverse complement strand
TGATCACGGTCATGCCTGGTAACATTTTCATCAGGCCGATATCTTCCAGGATCTGGTGGGTAGCACCGTCTTCGCCCAAAGTTAAACCGGCGTGTGAAGCGCAGATTTTAACGTTTTTGTTTGAATAAGCTACCGACTGACGGATCTGGTCATAAACCCTGCCGGTTGAAAAGTTTGCGAAAGTACCTGTGAAAGGGATTTTACCGCCGATGGTCATACCGGCAGCAATACCAATCATGTTAGCTTCAGCAATACCCACCTGTACAAAACGCTCAGGGAATGCTTTAATAAAATCGTTCATTTTTAACGAACCGATAAGGTCGGCACAAAGAGCAACAACCTGGTCGTTTTTCTGGCCTGCTTCCAGCAACCCGGCGCCAAAGCCCGAGCGGGTATCTTTTTTATCTGTGTAAGTGTATTTTTTCATTGTTCAAATTCCCTCTGCTTCCGCGAGAGAATGGCATTAAATCGTGATAAATTAAACTGATGTTTCTAACTCCTCCGTTAGCCAACGGAGGCCGGGGGGGCTAATAATCGCCCAGTGTTTCTTCTAACTGATCTAAAGCCAGTTTAAGCTGCTCATCATTTGGCGCAACACCGTGCCATTTGTGGCTGCCCACCATAAAGTCAACACCGTAACCCATTTCAGTATGCATCAGGATCATGATCGGCTTGCCCTGACCTGTACGGCTTTTTGCTTCTTCAAGCACCCTAACCACATCGGCCATGTCATTACCTTTCATATCCAGTACATCCCAGCCAAAAGCTTCCCATTTAGCGCGAAGATCGCCTAATGAAAGCACCTGTTTGGTTGGACCATCAATTTGCTGACCATTAACATCAATAGTTGAGATCAGGTTATCAACATGATTGTGAGGAGCAAACATTGCTGCTTCCCAGATCTGGCCTTCCTGGATCTCGCCATCGCCGTGCAGGGTAAACACCAATGATTTATCACCGTTTAATTTTTTGGCAAGAGCCGCACCGATAGCTACCGATAAACCCTGACCTAATGAACCCGAAGCAATACGGATACCCGGAAGGTGCTCATGTGTAGTTGGGTGACCTTGTAAACGAGCATTCAGTTTACGGAAAGTTGCCAGTTCGGCTTTATCAAAATAACCTGCATGTGCCAGTGTGCTGTAAAACACAGGCGAAATATGACCGTTTGACAGGAAGAAAATATCTTCGCCAACAGCATCCATATTAAATTTAGGATCGTGGTTCATTACCGAAAAGTACAGTGCGGTAAAGAAATCGGTACAGCCCAGTGAGCCGCCCGGGTGGCCTGATTGACAGCCATGTACCATGCGTACAATGTCGCGCCTTATTTGTGACGCGGTTTTTTCTAAAGTTTGTAAGTCTGCTTTCATTAATGGAATTTAGGAGCTGCTAAAGTAGCTATTTTGATTGTGTTTTTAACACTTAATTTACAAGATCGAGTACCTGTTGAGATGAGTTCTTAGTGTCAACCTTACTGATCACGTGCGTAATAACTCCTTCTGCATCAATTATAAATGTGGTACGTGCGGTACCCATGTATTTTTTACCGTACATATTCTTCTCAACCCAAACGCCATAAGCTTCAACAATTTTAAGCTCATTATCGGCAATAAGAGTAAATGGCAGGCTGTATTTGGTCTCAAATTTTTTATGCGATTTTTCATCATCGGTACTTACACCTATCACCTCAAAACCTTTGCTTAAAAGCGATTGATAGTTATCCCTGAAATCGCATGATTCGGCAGTACAGCCGGGGGTATCATCTTTTGGGTAAAAATAAAGGATCACATTTTTACCTTTATAATCGGCAAGGGACACTTCTTTACCGTTTTGGTCTTTAGCGGTAAAAGCGGGGGCTTTATCGCCTTCTTTTAATGTTGTCATGGTTTATTAGGTACTTATCTGGAAAAATCGGCGGAAAATTCCGAAAAATTATTCTTGTTATCAACTAAAGCCAACTTAAACACGTGTTTACCGGGCGCAATATCGTTATTAAACGTGTAACTTAATATTTTACTTTTATAATCATGCTCCATCAGCACCCATTTGCCATCGATGGTGCCTGTATAGCTTTTAATTCCGGATAAATTATCGCTCATTCTGAAATTAATACTGCGTGCAGCCTTCATATTGCTCCCGTTTTTGATATTGAGCGGATGAATAACGGGTGGTATGGTATCTACCTTGATATAATAATCGCCAAAGGCGCTTACCTGCGATATCACGTAACCATCTTTAAAGTAACCACCCTGGCAGCCTCCCCATGAGCTTACAATAACAGCTTTATCGGCATACTTACCCAAATCAGCATCGGGCTTGATCCAGATCTCGTAGCTGTCATGAATGGGCGTTAACCTGTTATGGATATGATGCATAGCCGAATAAGCCCCTGCCGGTTTAGCCGATGCTGAATATTGAAAATCAAGATCATCATACAGGTTGCCCGGCATAATGATCACCTTAACTTTATCATTGCTGAACTCACTTCGCTTATCGTAGTAAAACATCGTACCGGTTGGCTTTACAGGCTGTGGGTTGGTAAATGGAGATGATTTAACTTTTAGCTTGAGCGATGATGTATTACCTGCCACATCCTTTACAACATATTCCACATCATGCGTAGCATTGTCATCAAACGTAATGATGCCGTTATTTACGGATTGCGGGTACAGCGAAATCCGGCTGCCGGGCAGGATGAAACATTTCTGCATCCAGCGGCGGGATGATTCAAAGGCAGGATAATCGATATAAGCGTTAATGGCATGAGTTTGATCAAACGCGAAACGCTCAACCGCAAAGGTGTATACCGTTTTGCCATCCAGTTTTAGTTCGATAGAATAAACGCCGTTATGGTTAAACGAAGTGCTGTTCATATCGGTGGTGTTAATGCCGAAGCCGATATTACCGCTTAGCTCCAGCGTTTGCGGTTTAATGAGGTGATAG
>NZ_DASVOB010000765.1:0-3839 GCF_036383575.1 Mucilaginibacter sp. | reverse complement strand
TACGGCTATTACCGGTAATGTGAACGTTCAACGCTACATTAACGGTGGCGCAACACAATACAGAGGATACCGTTTGTTAACTTCAAGCGTTAATACAGGCACTTCAACCCCGGTTTTCACGCTGGCGTACCTCAAAAACAATGCGTTTGTTACGGGCACAACATTAGCTGCGGGAGGCTTTGACGTTTCGCCGGGTGCCAATAACCCTACCATTTACCTTTTTAAAGAAAGTCAGCCTGCAAACCAAAGTTCCTTTACATCCGGCTATTTCAGAGGCGTTAATAGTTTAACATCGCCATACTCTTTTGATAGTGAAACCGGCAGCAGATACATTGGTGCCGGCAACGGTTTTGCATTTTTTTTCCGTGGTGATCGTACCGCAGCAGTCTCTATAAACAATGCCATATTTACTACTTATGTTCCGCAGCCAACCACAATGACCGAAACCGGAACCTTAAACCAGGGCAATGTCACCTTGGCAAACTGGTATGACGGCACATCAACCTTACAATATTCAACTGTTGCTGCTAACACCCTTCAGGGTTATAACCTGGTAGGCAACCCATATCCGGCCACTATAAACTTTGAAAAGTTCAACCGTAAAGGCACATCGGGCAGCACTGCCGATCAAAAATCTTCTATTTATATTTCGGGGCAAAAGGCTCAAATTTATACAACTACGCCATCAAAAGTTCCCCCTTTAACCTACATATGGGTTTACAATTTAACAACTAAAAATTTCGAGAGCTACCAGCAATATGCCGGGCAGATAACTTCTGTCAATGATACTACCACTACCATTAACCCCGGTGTACAAAGCGTAGTGGGCGGCGCGGCAAGCAATATGATAGCAAGCGGGCAGGGCTTTTTTATTATTGCAAACGGCAGCGGCCAGGCTTTAACTTTCAGAGAATCGGCCAAGGTAACTACCCAGCCTTCTTCAATTACACTTGCCGGCGTGTTCAGTTTACCACAAACCCAAACACCAATTGCACAAGCCCTTGGCACTGGCAGTAAAGCGATCATGAGTAGCGTAAATTCACCAATTGCCGCCGCCGATATAACTGCACCAGTTGCTCAACCCAGTCCCGTAATGCACCTTTTACTTGAAAAAGACACAGCAAACTTTGATGGTATCGCACTTGTATTTGATAAATGGGCAACGGCCAGTTTTAATAAAGATAAAGATGCTGAAGACCTTGGCGGGATCGGCGCTTTGGAAAGCTTTTCGGCTTTATCAAGCGACAGCGTAAAAACAAGCATCCACCATCTTCCCCTACCCGGAAAAACGCAGGAGATAATTCCACTTTTTGCAGATGCCACAACGTCAGGACCCTATAAGATCAAATTAGCTGATGTTAAAGACCTGCCAGCCATTTATGAAGTATGGCTTAAGGATAATTTCACCAAGGATTCGGTGGATATCAAAGCCCATACTGATTATAACTTTACCATAGATAAAGGCAACAGCGCGTCCTTCGGCAACAAAAGGTTACAGCTTATCATACGCCAAAACCCAGCCCTCATGGTACATTTGCTCACCTTCGATGCCAGGAAAGTAGCCGACGAAGCCCAAATTACCTGGCTCGCCGAAAACGAGGCTAAGTATACAACCTATGTTGTTGAAAGAAGCACCAACAACGGTAAAACATTTGATCCTATAGGCACACTTTACTCAAGCGGCGCAAAAAATTATTCGCTTAATGATAAAACGCCGGCGCCGGGCCTTAACCAATATCGCCTAAAACAAATTGACCTGAACGGCGATTCCACTTACTCTAAAATAGCACCCGTGATGTTTGCCAATAAAACACAGAACGCTATAAGTAGTATCATAAGCCTGTACCCCAATCCAGCAACCGATGTAATTCATGCCGAAATGCTAATTGGCAATGGCAGTACAATAAAGTACAAAATCAATATCACCAACAGCGAGGGTAAGGTTATAGCCACAACTACATCATCTCAATCTAACTGGCAAAATAATGTAGCTGCATTTGTGCCCGGCACTTATATTATGCAGGTTGTTAACAGCAAAGACAATACCGTTTTAGGCTTTAAGAAATTTATCAAACAATAGGCGCAGGAGTGACTAAAAAAAACGCCTGATGCCGCATAGATTATGAGTATGCTTTTTTTGCTCTCTTGAGTATATGCCATCCTCATTGATGGTATCAATTTTAACTTTACCGGATGCATGGATGATGTGTTCATTATTGAGCATAATACCCACATGTGTTACCCGGCCTTCGGCATTATCAAAAAAAGCCAGGTCGCCCAGCCTGGCATCCTTTATCGAAGCAACTTTACTGCCTTCTTTTACCTGCATACTGGCGTCGCGTTTAATCCTGAGGCCTTTAAGCTTATAAACTATTTGCGTAAAACCTGAGCAATCGATACCAAAATGCGTGCGGCCTCCCCACAAATAAGGCGAGTTCAGGAATGATTTCGCGGTGGCCGCTATGTCTTCAGGTTCGCCAACTTTTCCAATTATCTCAAAACGCTCGTTACCAACACGGCATGAAGTTCCTTCCAGAAAAGCACGCGAACTGCCGGCAGATAAATAAACAACACTGTTATCACTTATCTTCCAGGCCTGCGTAACTGCATGGTAAGTAAGCTTTGGTGGATGATTCTTAACATTTTTATATGCTATATGACCAAGCATCGCAAATTGCAACCTACCTATCCACCCCACATATCCGTCACTTTCGGCAATGATCTTAACCCAGTTGTTTTGCCACTCGGTAATTTCAAACGCTTCGCCAAATAATAATTGCGACACCTGTTCGCTCCGCTCATTAGGCTCGGCCCTAAGCGGGATTACGGACAGGTTACATATCCCGTACTCCATAGTTTCTGTAAATGTCAAATAAACAAAAATTCCACGCGCATTTTAAAATAAATACACGGTTAGCATTTTAATATGATGTTACTTTTATAATTGGTATCTGTAGCCCAGGGATAAAAACTATACGATAATACAAATATTTTTAGAATTTTCAATCAAGCCTGAGAAGCTATAGCAATCCATAAACCCAATTTATTACTAAACAAAAAAGGGACATGCACTGCATATCCCTTTCAATATCATTGAAAAATAAATTTTACTCGTTCATGTGCAGCCAATCTTTTTTGGCAAGCAATTCTTCTTCGCTTTCGCGGATATCTTCGTCATCAACACAACAATCAACCGGGCAAACTGCGGCACACTGAGGCTCATCATGAAAACCTACACATTCGGTACACTTATCAGGCACTATATAATATATATCGTCAGATAATGCAGCCTGTGTTTCTTCGGCATTCAGGGTATTACCATCGCCAAAATCAATTACCCCTTTCAGGCCCGTCCCATCGCTAAAACGCCAGGCGGCTCCTGCATCATAAATAGCATTATTAGGGCATTCTGGTTCGCAGGCCCCGCAGTTTATGCATTCGTCGGTGATTTTAATCGCCATATTTCTAAATATCTAATAATCTCAATTAACTTTGCCTGCAAATTGCAAGCGCACAAATATAACAAAAAAAGGCTTTAAGGGTTTAATCCCCTACCATATATATGTCAAAAATTAATATAAAAAAATCAATAAATTCATTTTCGGAGCTGGGCAGGCAAATGCTATCGCCCGATGCATCGCTAAGCGCCCTTATCGAAAATGAACAATATCACAATGCCTGGTTCACACCGGCAAGTGTTTCGGAGGCAGTAACAGCCATAGGTCATATGCTCAACGAAGCCGACCTAAGCACCTGGCTTTCAAAATATGACCTTGAAACAGACAAGCCCGCAAAAAGCGTTGGACTGATCCTGGCCGGCAACATACCGAAGGTAGGCT
>NZ_DASVOB010000764.1:0-8750 GCF_036383575.1 Mucilaginibacter sp. | reverse complement strand
GGTAGTTTTTATCCTGCCAGGTCCTGGCGTTATCGATAATCAAAATGCCATTTGCATCCTGGGATATGGTACTTGCACCAGGCCAGATGGTGGCGAATTCGGTACCGGCCCATTTAATGCCTTGTACCGGCATCGGCATTTCTGTTTCGGCGGTTTTCCAGCGTTTAAGGTCATCTATACGGAAACCTTCATTATATAATTCGATAGTTCGTTCCCGCCTGATCTCCGTTTGCATATTTAAGCCATTGGCGGTTACAAAATCATTAGTAAGCAATGGCATTGCGCTGTTTACACGGTGCCTTACCTGGTTTAACGAAATATTTAAATCGGCATCAGAGATATTTCCGTTGCGTTCATAAGTAGCTTCAGCGTAGTTCAGTAATACTTCGGCATACCTGATCACAGGGTAATCGTATGACTCGTAGGTATCGGCCACATTTCTTTCTGACGCCCATTTCTGGTTCTGGTAACCGGTACCATAATTAGAAACCAGCGGTTTTAAAGCGGCGTTGGCCATATCTGCGGCATCATTTTTCCAGGTAACACGATAGTTGGTATTGTTCCAGTAGTAATTGCCATTTACCATTAAGGTATATTGCATGCGTTTGTCCCTGTTAGCAAATTCAGACCTCGCCATACTATAACCTTTAAACAATGGCGATTTTTCAATAGGTAAACCATCACTGCATAAATAAAGATTAGCGAGTTTGCGAGTTGCCCAATCTACAAGGCCATTGCCAAATGTGGTTTTGGTTATGTTAAGATTAGAGATACGGATACTTTCATCATAGCGGTTTGAAAGGATATACTCGGTATTTGCCGACTTGGTAATACCTGCCGGATTTGATTTGGTATTTTCAAGTATGAACATATACTTCTGCGCCGAATCGCCTAAGGCAATGCTTGAACCCGTTGTGCCAAACAAGGCATACTGCCCGCTGGTCATTACAGCTTTACTTGAGCTGATGGCTATATCCAGTAATGTATTGGCGCGTGTAGCGTTTCCTCTTGATTTTTGCCAGGTTCCCTCATAAAGGGCTACCCTTGATAGCAACGCCCCGGCAGCTCCCTTACTTACACGCCCCTCATCTGCCGATCTAAGCACACTTTCCAGCGGCAGGTCGGCAATTGCAGCATTCAGGTCGGCTATAATAAAATCGGCAACTTCATCCCTCGAGTTCCTCGCTGCCATCAATAATGGATCATTGGTATCAAGCGGTTTCGAAACAATAGTTACCCCACCGAAGATTTGCAGAAGGTCGAAATACACATATGCCCTGAAAAATTTGGCTTCGGCTACATACTGGGCTATTTCAGCCGGTGCAGCATAGGTTGAAGCTTTGTCTAAAAGAAAATTGATATTCCGGATACGCTGGTAATCTGTATTATATGTTCCGTCTGTTTGTACAACGCTGTTAGTTCCCTGGCTGTAAACGTTTTTAGTACTGTTAGTTAACAGATCCGATCGCAGATCGCTGTGTACACCATCTGTAACTGTGCCGGCAAATGTTCTTTCATACAGGTAAAATGCGTTGGCGGCCAGCTTAAAATCATTGGCTTTTTTCCAATAAGCAGCGTCAGACAAGGTATCCTGCGGGTTCAGGTTCAATGCTTTTTTGCAACCGAATACAGCAGCAATCAATGCAAACGCTACGATATATTTATAATTAAATCTTTTCATGTTTTCAAAAATTAGAAGGTAACGTTAACACCGGCGGTTAAATATCTGTAAAATGGATAGCGGCCATAATAAGGGCTTCCGTCTGTGGTGATCACATTTCTTGGTGCCTCCGGGTCCCATCCATCTTTTATTTTAGTTATCTCCCACAGATCGTTTCCTGAGATATAAACACGTAGTTTTGATATAAAATTGGTTGCAGAAATCAGTTTTTGAGGTATTGTATAGCCTATTACCGCATTTTTCAAACGCAGGTAAGCGCCATTTTCAACCGACCATGAAGAGGGCTGGTAGTTGTAGGAATTAACAGTACCATTGGTTGAATATTTAGGATAATAAGCGCCCGTATTTTCTGGTGTCCAGTTATTGTTTACTGATTGATTGGTAGTATTCAGGTAAACGGCGCTAAAAGGCACCCGCCATACATCACCATTTCTGAAAATGGTCCGGCTGCCTACCCCCTGAAAAATTACAGAGATATCAAAACCTTTCCATTGTACCCCGGCATTGAAAGAGTAAGAATACCGTGGGTCGTCGGTACCTAAATACTTATAATCGGCGCTGGTTATTTTGCCATCGCCATTTAGATCTTTATATGAGTTATCGCCGATATGAGTTGTGTAAGAACCACCCGGAATATCAGAGCCGGCAATTAACTTGGTCGCGGCGTCTGCCTGTTCCTGTGTTTGGATCCGGCCGGCATACTCCAGTCCGAACACCGAACCTATCGGGTAGCCCTGTGTTGCGGCATTGTATCCACCATAAATAGTTGTAGCGCCATTAATGTTGACCAGCTTGTTTTTATTATAGCTGATATTACCACCTACATTGTAACCAACCTCGCCAATTTTATCGGCCCATGACAGGCTTACTTCCCAGCCATTGGTTTTCAGGTGACCGATATTTGCGGCCGGCGCCTGGGCACCTAAAATTGTAGGATAGGTTTGCGGTAACAGCATATTGCTGTTATCTTTTATAAAATACTCGGCAGTACCGGTTAAACGACTGTTCAATATTGAGAAATCGAGCGCAATGTTGCTATTCCTGACGCGCTCCCATGTCCTGTTTAAACTCACCAGGCCATTAGTTGGCCCAACGGTTACGGCCTGTCCCGAACCCAATATCGGGTTATTGCTGGTTACGGTACCCGTTTTAGCTAATACCAATTGCTGGATGTAATCATATAAACCGATACCGCTTTGATTACCTACAACGCCATAGGATGCCCTTAGCTTTAAATCATTAAAGAAGGTAACACCTTTCATGAAATTTTCCTGGCTGATTCGCCATCCTGCAGAAAAACCATAGAATGCCTTCCACCTGTCTTCCTCGGCAAATTTAGAAGAACCGTCATACCTGAAATTAGCCTCAAGCAGGTATTTTTGTTTATAGGCATAATTAACCCTGCTAAATGCAGAACCTATTGCATAGTGGTTTTTTGTTTCACTATTGGTTTGGTTACCAATACCGGTTAACGTTTTGATATCCTGCGAAACCGGGTTAAGGACGGTAGCATCAAAATAATCATATTCGTCGCGCTCATACTGGCTGCCTGCAGTAACACTTACTGAATGGTCGGTGTTAAAAGTGTTTTTGTATTCGAAATAGGCATTGGCATTATAGTAGTCTTCGCCAAGATTTGCGCGTTTAAAGTAGGCTGCATCCTGTGTAGGATTGGTAATACCCGGTACGGTGCCTAAATAATTGTACCACTGAATTGAATTTTGCTGCGTATAACGGTTTGCATTGTTGGTATTATATCCCAGGGTGGCAACAAACTTCAGGCTTTTTATAATGTCGTAATTGATTTTTTCATTGATATAAACGTTTGCTTTGGTCAAACGGTTATCGCCACCCAATTTGGCTTGCCAGTTGGGGTTAAGCTGTCCGCCCCATGCATATGGGCCGCCGTTAATGGTTGATATGGGCATACCTGGCTGAGCGTATTGCCCAAGTACGTTGTTGATCAGGGTCGGCGTTAAAACATCATTACGGTCATAGGCTATATTTGATTCGATTTTCACCTTGCTGCCAATCAGGAAGTCATTAGCCAAACGTACATTATACCGTTTATTGGAATTATTTCCCCATCGCAGGATACTTCCGTCGTCCATGTACCCTAAAGAAATACGATAACCTGCCTTTTCGGTACGGCCGGCAACACTTAAGTTATTTTGGGTAGAGTTTGCTGTTCCCCATAAAACGTTTGTCCAGCTGTTGTTAAAAAATACATAGTCGTTTACATCGCTAAAATTTGGTAAGGGGTTGCTTCCATAGGTTTTGATATCTATATAATTATTCAAATTAGCTAAAGCCAGCTTACCATACTTGATCCAAACATCGCTATCGTCAAATCCATCATTTCTCCTGGCCGTAATTACACCATTGGCCCATTGCTCCACGTTCATTAAATGAGGTTGAAGGCCCACAATTTTGCTTGAAAAGGAACCATCGTATTGTACTACAGTTTTACCGCTTTTGGCTTTTTTAGTAGTGATCAGCACTACACCGCCAGCGGCCCTCGCGCCATAAATAGCTGCCGATGCATCTTTCAGGAACGACATACTTTCAATATCATTAGGGTTGATAGCATCCAGTGACCGGACGCCAACGGCGGCAACACCATCAATCACCACTAATGCATCTGTAGGGTTTAGGGATGATGCCCCCCTGATATTGATATTCCAGCCTTCATTACCGGGAGCTGCAGAACCTCTTGTTATGAGTACACCCGGTACCTGTCCCTGTAAAGCCTGGAAGGGATTGGCCAAACTGCCTTTATCTTCAAATGCTTTGGCATTAACTGTTGCTACTGAACCGGTCAGCGTAGCTCTTTTTTGAGTACCGTAGCCAACCACTACAATCTCATTAAGCTTATTATCGGTAACTGTGAGTTTGATGTTGATGGCAGCCTGGCTTCCTACAACCACTTCCCGCGAATCAAAACCAACGAAACTGAATACAAGTACCGCATTGGTTTCTCCTGTAGGTATGGTAATGGTATAAGCCCCTGAATTGTCAGTTACCGTATTAATGGATTTTCCCTTAAGGGTTACCGTAACACCCGGAAGAGGGCTCCCCTTCTCGTCGGTCACCTTACCCTTTACAACTATTGGCTGGGCTGCCGGGACATCCCTATCCAGCAATTTGCGTTGTACTATGATAACCTTATTTTTTATGGTATAAGTTAACGGCTGATCCCGGAAACAGGCTTTCAGCACTTCGGTTAACGGCGTACGTTTAAAATCAACGCTCACCGGATTCGATCCGTTAAGCATTTCATCGGTATAAAGAAAAGTATAACCGGTTTGATTTTGGATCTCATTAAATACCTGCGCAATAGGGGTATTTTTGCCAGAAAATGTGATGTTTTGCGCGTGACCTGCAAATGATGCCTGGACAAAAGCTGTGATCAATAAAACGATGGTAAGTTTCATCACCAACAGAAATTTATGGATATAGGCAGAGTGCCTACACCCGGTAAGAGCATAAAATTTCATATCTTTGAAATGTTTGGGTTTAATTGGTTTATCGTTGTGGATCAATAATATATCGGTTATAAACTCAAACATCAGCCGGGAGTGTTCGCTGCACTTCCGGTTTCCTTTTTAAGTTTATACCATGAGTAGATTTATGGCATAACTATAACCCTCCTCTCAATAATTTTAAAGTGTACTAATCCTGTTAATTCAAGTGCATTTAAAACTTCAGTGATATTTTCAGAACGCGGAACGGTCCCTACAAAGCCCTCGTTTGTTATAGCGCCCTGGTATTGTACGCTTACATTGTACCAGCGGGCCACTTTACGCATAATAGTTTCTATGTTTTCATGCGAGAAGTTGAAATTGCCGTTCTTCCATTCTACAGCCTGTGCTGCATTTACTTTGGCCACCTCTATTGCCCCATTCACACGGGCCTGCTCGCCGGGCACAATAAGCTTTTGATTGTTTCCTGAAATTATTTTCACCGATCCTTCCAATAAGGTTGTATTGGTAGATTTTTCATCGGCATAACCCATAATATTAAAGTGGGTGCCTAATACTTCAACTGTTGAATGATTTACCGTTACCCTGAAGGGCATAGCCCTATTTTTTGCAACTTCAAAATAACCTTCCCCCGATAATTCAACATTCCGTTCTTTGCCGGTAAACGCAACCGGGAACTTAAGCGAGGAAGCCGCATTTAACCAAACCCTGGTACCATCGGGCAAAACAACCTGGTACTGGCCGCCATTTGGGGTTGAGATCGTATTGTAGCCAGATTGCAATTCTGCGTTATCCTGTTGCTTTTGAGAAGCATCATATACTAACTTACCATCAGCTGTTTTGTTAACTATGATATTTTGCTGATTAGCCAGCACTCCTTTTTTCGCACTTTCAAGCACGATCTGTGAGCCGTTGGCCAACGTGAGTATTGCTTTATTTCCGCCGGGAATTATCTTATTAGTATTATTTGCAATTGTTTGTTCTTTAATCAGGTTATTCCTGAAGACTATCCCAATGGTGATGAGCAATAAGATAGCAGCTGCAACCGCTATAAGTTTCTTAAATGGAGTTTTAGGCCGAATGATATGATCTGAAGCATCTTCAGTTTCAGCCGCATCAATTTGGGCTTCAATTTTAGCAAGCAACTCAGAATGGTTAGCAGACTCCTGATCGGGCAGATCTTTGAAAAAATCGCCATACTGCTCCAGTAAAATTTCAACCTCCTCATCAGGAAGTGATTCAAGCCATTTTATAAAAAGCTTGTGCTCCTGTTCGGTATGCCGGTTTTCAGAAAACTTTTTAAGGAAATTGTTCCGTGCTATTTCGTCCATATATGTGTAAGACGACCGGGAAGAAATAAAGGACTACTCAAAAAAATATTTTTTTTAATAATGTCGGGAAAAATGTCAATTTTAAAACACAAAACCATGCAAGGCCCTATGTATCAGAACCGTAACCACTATCTGATCTTTAACTGGATATTTATTGCCGGTCTGCTGTTATTAGCGTTCAATGATCATTATTTGAAACAACATTTTACCAGTTGGCTAACCGGGAAAGTGTCTGACTTTGCAGGGTTGTTGATCTTCCCTATGTTTTTATTGTTCCTCTTTCCAAGGCTCTCCAAATGGTCGGTTATCATCACTGGCTTATTCTTTATTTTTTGGAAAACACCTTTTTCGGCAGATTTCATTGAGTGCTATAATAAAATCGCATTAATACCAATTACCAGAACGGTTGATTACAGCGATTATATCGCTTTATCAGTTTTGCCTTTATCCTGGTACCTGATCCAACGTATCGATAGATACAGGGTCAGCAATTTTCAGCCTGTTTTTTTACGTTTTCTGGCTATTGTTCCTATTGCCCTGGTTTTTATGGCCACAGAACCGCCAATCAGTTTTTATATGCAGCCGGGCGGTGATATTCATATTGGAAAATCCTATAAAATGAAAATGTCAAAAGAAGCGGCACTGGCCAAACTGCGGGCCAAAGGTTACCGGATCGAAATTGACACATCGCAGCGTTTCAGTAACCGGGCGGATTATTACTTGATCAATAACCTTGTACTGGACGGCGGCAAAGACACACTACAAAGCTTGCAATTTGGCTTTCTTGGCAGCGGCGATAAACCTTTATTGTTGATCAACAATATCAAACTAAGGCCGGCCGACAAAGAAAAAAACCTGAAATTGTTAAAGAAGTCTTATCAGCAGTTGATCAAGTCGGATATTGTTGAAGAGGTGAAATAGCATGTGCCCTTTATTACCTTGGCAAGAGATTGACCAGGCTTAAAATAAATGCTTCCAGGCCCCAACAAGAAAAACACCAATAGTAAGCTCGCCATGGGCAAGCATGTGTTTCCTTACAAAATCCATCCCGCTGTATAATTGCTTTTTCACGGTGGCTTTAGAAATAGAAAGTTTTTCGGCAATTTCATCTAAAGAAAGTTCATCTTTAGTACGAAGCTCAACGATCTGCCTTCTTTTTTCGGGAAGCAAATTGATAGCATCCTGTGCCATCAGGTAAAAATCTTTGTAATTTATTTTTGCATCTGATCGCTCGGGGCTCTCTTCAGAAAGTGGCTGGACCATAACCAGCACTTGCGCCTCAGTCTTGCTTTTTTTGATATGATCTAATAAAAGGTTTTTGGCAGCGCGATAAACATAAGACCGGAAAGAAACAATATTTGTTAATGATTCCCTGCGCTCCCAGATCTTTATAAAAACACATTGAACAATTTCTTCAGTTAATTCGGCCGACCGGCAGATCAGATAGATGTAACGGTATAGATTATTGATGTTCCGGTTATACAATACAGTAAAAGCCTTTCGGTCTCCTTTTGAGAGCCGACCTAATAATTCACTCTCATCTAATTGTATTAACATTTCTATATTGGTTATCTATATAAAAATAATTGGAATATAAATTAGGTTAAAAGATGCCTGCCCATTTTAAAGGAGTACCCCCGGAAGCTCTTTATCAATAGATTATAACTGGCGTTCAAATCTAACAATTATTTTACCAAACACAATGTCCTCCCCTGCTTTAGTCTTGATTTTCATAAAAACGGTTTCCTTGTAATTATCGCTTTTACACAAAATTCTGGCTTCGGGTTCACAATCAAGATCATATTGCGATTATTCTTTATTTCTCTTTTAAATGCTCTTTAAAAGCAGGCCAAGCCTCTTAATCGCTTTTTCTGTGCTATGGCTCCATAACGGGCAAAAGTTTATTCGGATGTAGTGATGAAAAAAATCAGATGTAGAAAAGATGTGCCCCGGACAAATGCCAACCCCCTCCTGTAGTGCAGCTTTTTGTAATATGAAGGCATCCGTTCCCAACGGGAGCTCAATCCAGATACTTAGCCCGCCCTGGGGAACGAAGAGCTTTGTTCCGGTGGGAAAACTGGCGGTGATCGCCGTGATATACCGGATCATTTGAGATCTGATAGCTACCTTCATTTTCCTGATGTGTTTATCATATTGGCCACTTTCGAGGTATTTTCCAATGGCATCCTGAAAAACGCCATTAGTTGAAATATTAGAACCGTACTTTAACCTTTCAATAGCATTGTGATATTTTCC
>NZ_DASVOB010000763.1:0-5588 GCF_036383575.1 Mucilaginibacter sp. | reverse complement strand
GAAATTTAGCCGATAATATTTGTACAAAAAGGGGGTTAACACATTTTTGACATAAAAACAATCAACTACCTGATTATTAATTACATATACAGATGTTAACCCTAAATTATGTTAACCCTGTTAACCCTTTGTTAGTAGAGTCAATCCAGCCCAAACTATATAGCGCTTAAGTATCTGAATAAGTCAAAAAAAACGAGGCTGATCATACAGCCTCGTTTTTTGTAAAGTAAACAGAGATTTTATTTAATACTGACAATATGTCATTTAGGTATTTAAATTTTGTTTATTTTTGCAAACTAATTTTTTATATAAATGATGGATTTGCTTATTCCGGATAAAACGCACGACGAGAGCAGGCAGGGTGAGGCGTTAATGTTAAAAGCCGAAACAGCTAAAAATAATGGTCGCAAGCTTTATATTGAAAGCTATGGCTGCGCCATGAATTTTTCTGATAGTGAAATTGTTGCATCCATATTGGCCGAAAGTGGTTTTGAAACTACGCCCGACTATAGTATTGCCGATGTTATTTTCATCAATACCTGTTCTATCCGCGAAAATGCTGAGCAACGCGTACGTAACCGCTTAAAGGAATTTACCGTTGCCAAAGTGAAAAATCCGGGTTTGGTGGTAGGTGTATTAGGCTGTATGGCCGAACGCCTGAAATCAAAATTTTTGGAAGAAGAAAAATTAGTGGATGTTGTTGTTGGTCCGGATGCATACCGCGATCTGCCAAACCTGATAGACCAGGTTGACGGCGGACAAAAAGCGGTTAACGTACTGCTATCGCGCGAGGAAACTTATGCAGATATCAGCCCGGTACGTTTAAACAGCAACGGCATAAATGCCTTTGTATCCATTATGCGTGGATGCGATAACATGTGCTCATTTTGCGTGGTACCGTTTACCCGTGGCCGTGAGCGCAGCCGTGATCCGCAATCAATAATAGCCGAATGCCAGGATTTGTTTGATAAAGGTTACCGCGAGGTTACCTTGTTAGGGCAAAATGTGGATTCATATAAATGGAAATCGAAAGTTGAAGGTTCTGAGTCGGAAGTTATAAGTTCAGTATCAGAAGCTGAGACCAATTTCGCCAACCTATTGGAGATGGTAGCCTTGATCAGCCCCGATCTGCGGGTTAGGTTTTCAACCTCGCATCCGAAAGATATCACTGATGATGTGCTTTATGCCATCAATAAATACGATAACATCTGTAACTATATCCACCTGCCGGTACAATCGGGCAACAGCCGCATCCTCGACCTGATGAACCGTACTTATGACCGCGAATGGTACATCAACAGGATAGATGCTATCCGCCGTATCATTCCTGATTGCGCGGTATCAACCGATGTGATCACCGGTTTCTGTAGTGAAACAGACGAGGAGCATAAGGAAACTGTAAGCATGATGGATTACGTGAAGTATGACTTTGCCTACATGTTTAAGTACAGCGAAAGGCCGGGCACTTTAGCAGCAAAACGCTATGCCGATGATATCCCGGAGGAAGTAAAGCAGAAACGCTTATCCGAAATAGTAGCTAAACAGCAGGAGTATTCTTTTTACAGGATGCAGGCACGCATTGGTAAGGTAGAAAAAGTACTGATAGAAGGTTTCTCCAAAAAATCAGACAAAGACTATTGTGGCCGCAGCGATCAAAACGCAATGGTAATTTTCCCCGTTGGCGAAGGTTACAAACCAGGAGAATACGTTAACGTACTTATCGAACGGAGCACATCGGCTACGTTGATAGGCCGCGTTGTATAGAGGCAAGAAGTCAAGACATAAGAATCAAGATGGAAGGTAAAAGGAAACTAAACAATGATGAGGCATAATTTTAAGAGCTTGAAGATTTGGCAAAAGTCGATGGATCTTACTGATTTGACTTATGATTATTGTAAAGCATTACCTATCGAGGAAAGATATAATCTGATTGACCAATTAAACAGATGTTCCTGTTCTGTTCCGTCTAACATAGCGGAAGGTTCGGGTAAAAGAACTAAGGCGCATTTTGCCGAATTCTTAACAACGTCCCTTACTTCATCTTTTGAAGTAGAGACTCAATTATTAATATGTGAACGAAGGGGCTACGGCTCTAAAGAAAAATTAAAGGAATGTTTAGACCTTGTTGTTGAAGTTCAAAAAATGATATTCTCTTTCAGAGAATACATTTTGAACTCTGATGATGAATAAAAACATGATCTTATATAAAAGACAAGATGTATGTAAGAAGTTATATTTGGGTAGGAGGGTTCTCCGCTCAAATCTTGCTTCCTGACTCTTGACTTCTTGAATCTTTTTTAACATGGAAGTACAGGAAATTAAACAACGCTTTGGGATCATTGGCAATTCGCCATTGCTTAACCGGGCTATAACTATAGCAAACCAGGTTTCGCCTACTGATATTTCGGTATTAATTACCGGTGAGAGCGGTAGCGGTAAGGAGGTTTTTTCGCACATCATACACCAGATGAGCCCGCGTAAGCATGGGCCTTTCATTGCTGTTAACTGCGGTGCCATACCTGAAGGCACTATTGATTCAGAACTTTTTGGTCACGAAAAGGGAGCCTATACAGGTGCCGTTGGCGAACGTAAAGGTTACTTTGAAACCGTAAATGGCGGTACTATATTTTTGGATGAGATTGCCGAGATGCCGCTGGGTACCCAGGCGCGTTTGCTGCGGGTGCTTGAATCCGGCCAATATATCAAAGTAGGTTCATCGAAAGTAGAAAAAACAAACGTACGTGTTATCGCGGCTACCAACGTTGATGTATATGATGCGGTGAAGAATGGAAAGTTTCGTGAAGACCTTTACTACCGGTTAAACACCGTACCATTGAAGATTCCGCCACTGCGCGAGAGGAAAGAGGACGTATTTTTGCTGTTCCGCAAGTTTACCGCCGATTTTACAGACAAATATCGCACGCCGCCAATCCAGTTGGATGAAGAGGCCCAGCAGGTATTAACAAACTATTCGTGGCCTGGTAACGTAAGGCAGTTGAAAAACATGGCCGAGCAATTGGCGGTATTGGAGCGCGATAGGATCATCACCGCGCAAACACTGCTTACTTATATCCCGCATGAAACCGGCGGACGCAACCTGCCCATGCGCCTGGACAATCAGCCTAAAGAGGATTTCTCCGAACGGGATATCCTGTACAAAGTATTGTTTGATATGAAGCGGGATATGGTGGAGTTGAAAAAACTGGTGGCCGATATTATAGAGCATGGTGGTGTTTCGCAGCATTATGCCAATAATCCGCAAACCTTAAACCAACTTTACCGCGATATTGAGCTGCATGGTAATAACGACCCACAATTTACTTTACAACAACCCGTTAATACGGTTACAAACAACAGCGGTAATAACAATACCATCGACGGTTTTAATATAACGCATGATGCCGAAGAGGTGGAGGAATCACTGTCGCTGATTGAGAAGGAATCAGACCTGATCCGTAAAGCTTTGAAAAAACATAAGGGCAAACGTAAGCTTGCCGCTAATGAATTAGGGATCTCTGAGCGTACTTTATACAGGAAAATAAAAGAACTAAACTTATAAAATTGATGAAAAAACTTTTGGGAATTATTTCAGTGTGTGTGCTGGTACTTATATGTCCATCATGTTACACTCTCAAAAATCAATCAATCCCGCCCACTTTGAAGACCCTCAATGTTCAGTTCTTTGAAAACAATGCTGCGCTGGTGGTTAATAACCTGAGCCAAACTTTCACCGAAGCGTTAAAAGACAGGGTCCGTACACAAACCAGCCTAAGCTTAGTCCGCGGCGAAGCCGATGCAACCATGTCGGGCGCTATTACCGGTTATTCTATTGCTCCGGCATCTATTCAAGCCACTTCAAATAATGTGGCACCAATTGCTGATGCTAACAGGCTTACTATTACCGTCCGTGTTAAATTTTCATTTGATGCCGCGAAAACTCCGGCAGATAAAAAGCTTAGTTTTGAGCAAAGTTTTACTAAGTTTGCCGATTACCGGGGGGATATTTCTTCGCAGGAGCAGGCACTTATACAGCAAATTAATAAGCAATTAATTGACGATATTTTTAACGCAGCCTTTTCTAATTGGTAGGCAATTTGTATTTTCAACCACGTGGATCAATATTTGAATAGCAGGCAATACGAAATATTAGATGAACTGTTAGCCAACCCGGCCGAAACAGGTTCTTTTTATGGTTATAACCTGCAGCAGCTGGTTGATGCCTACCCGCAAAGTGGTATTTTGCGTGCCCTGCTTGCCCATGCCGGTACAAATAAGGATGTGCAGCGTGCAGCAGTTTATTATAGCCCAGCTTTACTGCATAAGTTGATCAACGAGCCCGATGGGCTTACTCCGGTAAATTCAGCACAGATAATTGACCATGTCGGTGTTACTCCCGCAGCTAATACTCCTGCTGCTGAAAACTATTTCAATATCGGTCCTGCTATTGATGACCATCAGGATGCTTTACCGCCTATACCAGATGAGCCGGCAGTTGACGTAGATGACGAAATAAATAGCTTTGATTTTACGATTACTGATAATCATAAACCTGAAATTTCGGATGCTGCACCTGTAACGGAAGTTGAGGATGCCGGTCCGGTAGCCTTTGAGGCGAACGGAGAAAGTGCTGCCGCCACCCATGATATCGAAGACGAGGTTTACGATGAAATTGTTGGGATCGAGAATATAAGTATCGGTCAGCAGGCTGATGTTGATGAGCCTGTTGCCGATGTTAAAACTGAGCCTGCCGATTGGGGATCGGATGTACCGCCGCCGGTTGTTGTTAGCGAAACCAGGGAAGTAAGGGATGATGTAACGGAGAAATGGATCATCAGCAATATTGCTTCGGCTGATTACTTTTTGTTTGATAACTCAGGTGCTGCTACAAGAGGCGGGGATAAAGCTGCTCTACAGCCCGAAAAAACTGAGCCTGCCGAACAGCATGAGGTTTTATCGAAGTACAACGACGAGAAAATGCCTTATACCTTTATGTGGTGGTTAGATAAAACCCGTAAGGAATATGCATCAACCTATCAACCTTATAATATTGAAACAGTTGCCCAGGTAAAAGCGCCTGTGGTTTCCGATAATCAAACTGCTGATGCATTACAGCATCAGTATTATGAAAATATCTTCCATTCGCAATCTCTTGAAGAGCTGGAGAAAACCCCTCAGCCCGATGTTCGGGAGATAAAAAGAAAGGAAGACATCATCATTGAGAAATTTATTAAAGAGGAGCCACAGATCAGGCCGCCATCAATTGATAAGCTTGATAACGAGAATAAAGCAAAGAAAAGTTCGGAAGACAGAAATGACCTGGTAAGTGAAACTTTAGCCCAGATTTACATCGATCAGATGTTGTATCACAAAGCTATTGCAACTTACAAAAAAATGATGTTGAAATTCCCGGAAAAAAGCCGTTACTTTGCAAGCCAAATTGAGCAGTTAGAAAAGAAAACTAATTAATATAAAGAAATGTATATCGTTTTAATCATTGTTACCGTAATTGTATGCGCTCTGTTAGGGCTTATCGTACTTATCCAAAACCCTAAAGGCGGTGGTTTGGCATCAAATTTTTCAAGCTCATC
>NZ_DASVOB010000762.1:0-5725 GCF_036383575.1 Mucilaginibacter sp. | reverse complement strand
GACGCGGTAGAAATTGATGAGCAGGCGGCTGCGACAGCGAAAGCTAATTTCAGCAATTCGCCATTTAGCAATAGGCTAACACTTTACGCAAAAGGGTTTGAACAATTCTTTGAAGGCCACCCTGAAAAGAGATATGATCTCATTGTTTCCAATCCCCCCTTTTATATTAACTCCCTGCAATCGCCGGGAGCAAAGGTCAATTTGGCCAAGCACGCTGCTGATGGTTTTTTTGAAAAGTTAATAGCAACAATTGCAGCACAGCTTACAGAGCAAGGGACTGGCTGGCTAATATTGCCAACTGACACAGCAGGTTTAGTTAAAGACCTGGTTAAGCAGCATGGACTTTATCTAAAAAACATAATCACTATACATTCTTTTAAAGATGATATAGCACACAGGGAGATCCTTGCTTTTGGGAGGAGCAATGAACCGCTAACTGCCGATAAGTTTATTATTTACAGCGAACCAAAAGTATATACGGAAATGTACCGTGAGTTGCTGAAAGATTTTCTGATAATATTTTGAGGCCTCATCTTGATTCTTGAATCTTAATTTCCTGACTCTTTAATTCTATCTTTACCCCATGACCCGCATAGGCCTGATTTCAGACACTCACAGCTATCTCGACGATGCCGTATTTAAACATTTTGAAAATTGCGATGAGATCTGGCATGCCGGCGATTTCGGCACGATTGAACTGGCCGATAAACTTGCCGCTTTTAAGTCATTAAAAGGTGTATACGGTAATATCGACGATAAAGACGTGCGTATAGTTTACCCCGAACATTTACGCTTTAAATGCGAAGATGTGGATGTATGGATGACCCACATCGGCGGCTATCCAGGCAGGTACAGTCAAAATATCAAGGCCGAAATTTATAGCAATCCGCCAAAGTTATTTATCACCGGGCACTCACATATTTTAAAAGTGATGTTCGATAAAAAGATCAACTGCCTGCACATGAACCCCGGCGCAGCAGGCAAGCAGGGCTGGCATAAAGTGCGTACCCTGTTGAGGTTTAATATCGATGGCGATAAGATCCAGGATCTGCAGATTATTGAACTGGCAGGATAGTGGTTTTGATGTAGAGACGCATAATTGCGTCTCCCGCAGAATTACACCATCCCTGCCTTTGCATTCTCAGCCTCAAAAACAGAGTCAATAAGCAGGGGAGGGCGCTTGCCTGCTGCTACGGCCAGTTGGTCGCATCGTTCATTTTCGGGGTGTCCGTTATGACCACGCACCCAGGTGAATTTTATTTTATGCAGCTTGCTTATCGTTAAATAGCGCATCCACAGGTCTTTGTTTTTTTTTCCTGCAAAGCCTTTTGCCACCCAGCCATTAACCCAGCGTTTTTCGATAGCATCAATAACATATTTGGAATCGGAAAAGATCATTACATCCTGATTGGGAGTTTTGAGTGCTTCAAGTCCTTTTATAACCGCCAGCAACTCCATCCGGTTGTTGGTAGTTTTGCGAAACCCCTCGGATAGCTCTTTATAATGCTGTCCCGAACGCAATATCACCCCATAACCACCTGGTCCCGGATTACCGCTTGAAGCCCCGTCTGTAAAAATCTCGATCATGAAGCAAATATAGTAAAGCCCCCCAACCCCCTAAAGGGGGAGCTAATAAATAGTTCCAATAAAATAACTATGCTAATCAAAACTCCCCCTTTAGGGGGCTGGGGGGCTAATCTTCTTAATCTTCAACCTCAACGAATTTCCTATCACCACTACATCAGAAAATGCCATGGTCAGCGCGCCAACCATAGGGTTAAGGAAACCCATGGCTGCTACCGGAATGGCTATAATATTGTAGGCAAAGGCCCAAAAAAGGTTTTGTTTTATAGTAAGCAGGGTATGCTTGCTGATCTGTAGAAATTTGATCACCGAGTGCAGGTCGGTATTTAATAGCACCACACTGGCCGATTGGATCGCCACCTGGCTGGCATCGTTCATCGATACACCAACATCCGCATGGGTTAGGGCAGGAGCATCGTTAATGCCATCGCCTATCATAATGGTTTTGCCTTTTTGTTTGTAGATATCGATCACTTTTAGCTTCTCATCAGGGAGCCTTTCAGCATGTATTTCGGTAATACCTAATTGATTGGCTACACTGAGGCAACGGTCTTTTTTATCGCCGCTTAATAATACCGGGATAATACCCAGCTTTTTAAGCTGGTTAATAAGTGCGGGGGCCTCGGGTTTTATCTGGTCGTCAACGGCAATTTGAGCCATCAGTACCTGGTTTTTATACAATACAATGTTGAAGTTGGCTTCATGGTTTGTTTTGGCCGTACCCAAAAAGTAATTATTGCCATTTATATCTTCGGCACGCATACCCAGGCCTTTTTCTTCCTTAACCGATTTTAAAATGAGCTTTTGTTGAGGTAGCCCTTTTAAGCCGTTTACAAGTGACTTGGCTATCGGGTGATTGGAACGCTCTTCAATAGCGGTGATTATGCCTCTTATCTGTTCTAAATCGGCACCATCCTCAAGCCTGATCTCGTTGACAGTAAACTTGCCGGTTGTTAGGGTGCCTGTTTTATCAAATACCACATATTTTGTATTGGTAACAGCCTCGATGGTGTCACCACCTTTTACCAATATGCCGTTCTTTGCTGCACGGCCTAATCCAACCATAACAGCGGTGGGGGTAGCTAAGCCCATAGCACAAGGGCAGGATATTACCAGCACTGCAATGGCATTCATCATAGCATGCTGAAATCCGGCGCTGCCTACAAAATAGGTAAGCATAAAAGTAATTAGCGCTATTAATATCACCGCCGGAACAAATACGGCAGCAACCTTATCGCCCAGTTTTTGAACCGGTGGTTTAGCTGCCTGGGCTTTCTTCATCAGGTCGATGATTTGGGCAAGGATAGTATTTGAGCCAACCCGGGTTGCCAGCATGTGGAAATTGCCGTTAAGCAGTATAGTGCCGCCAATAATCTTATCATATTTTTGCTTTTCAACCGGGATGCTTTCGCCTGTGAGCATGGCTTCATCAACTGAACCCTGTCCTGAAAGGATCTCGCCGTCAACAGGTATTTTATCTCCTTCGTTAACCAGTAATGTATCACCCGGGCGTACTTCTTTAGCATTGATTATTTCAATGCTTCCATTTATTACGCGATTGGCATTCACTTCCTGAAATTTGATCAGATCTTTTACCGCAGAGGTAGTTTGACTTACCGAACGTTTTTCGAACACATTACCTAACAACACCAATGTAATAATAGTAGCACAGGTTTCGTAAAACTGGTATTGAGGCCCCAGGTTTTGTATTGTGCCGATAAGGCTATATATAAATGCGGATGTTGAGCCCACAAAAATGAGTACATCCATATTCGGGATACCTCCTTTAAGCGAGCTGATGGCGCTTTTGCCAAAGTGTAAACATCCAACTATAAAAACCGGCAGGCATAACAACAATTGAATTATGGGCTGATGCAGAAAATGCCAGGGCAGTATCATGTGCAGTAAAAGCGGCGCTGTAAAGATGGCGCAGAAGATAAATTTATTTTCTATCCGCTCATAAAACGGTACAAAATGGTTGCTTATGTCATCAACAACTTTAAATCCTAAATTTTCTATCCCTTTTTTTATTTCAGGCAGTTTTGCCTCATCATTGGTTGAAAATTTTACTTCTTCGCCGGCAAAGTCAACGAGGATATTATGTAAGCCCTTTTTTTCGAGGAATTTATGGACAGACATGGCACAATTATTACAATGCATGCCAGTCACATTCAGTTCAATTAATTGCTCAGCCATAGTCACAAAAGTAGCTATTAATTATAATCGTTCTAAATTAATGAGGTAAGCTTAATGTAATTTTAAAAAAGAATTTGCAAGTAACTAATAGTTTTCTATTTTTGCACTCTCCAAAACGGAACACGGTAGATGTAGCTCAGTTGGTTAGAGCATCGGTTTGTGGTACCGAGGGTCGTGGGTTCGAGCCCCATCATTTACCCTTAAGCCTCTCATGAAAATGAGAGGCTTTTTTTGTATGGTATTCATATTGAACAATACCAGCAAGGTGAAAACATCTACCTGAAATTTCCATAAATTGCATGCATGAAAAAGGCAAAACTTTCTGAGTCTGATTTGCCGGCTACCTCAATGACCGGGCTTGAGAAGGAAAGAAGGATATTGTTGGAACTGGGAAATGATATCACCCGGGTTCGGGACAAGAATGACCTCATCGTACTTTTTAAAAAAAGGATCAAAGGGTTATTTTATTTTACGCATACGATTGTAACACTCATTGACCACAGGGATGAAACATACGTCCCTTTCCTGCTGGATAATGATGGATCCCCGATCCGGTCTCATCAAAGATACCAGGAAATGGTTAGGGCACATTTTTCGTTAAACGAGCCTTTTATCCAGGCTGTGTTACAGTCAGAAGAACCCATATCCTTTTTATTGGAAGATATAATGGACAAGCCGCAAAGCCCCTCTTTTCTCCGGGTTAATTACGAAAAAGGAGTAAAAGAAATTCTGATGACCCGGCTTATGAAAGAGGGAAAGCCAATGGGCTTTATTCATATTTATTCGGATAAGCAGGGCAGTTTTAATAACGAATTCAGGAGTGTTATTAAAGGTATTACGCCCCAGTTGTCGAGCGCCGTATCTAATATTATCAAAAATGAAGAGCTGCTTAACAACGAAAAAGAAAAATCATTCCTTCTTGATTTTAGCAGCGATATTGTAACAGTAAGAACCAAAGAAGAGCTTGTCCGCGCAGTTCGCGCCGGATTAAGTAAGTTAAATCCACCAGGCGGCTTTGTTATCCGACGGATCAATGAAGATAGCACTACCATGAGCCCTTATGTGTATGACCTAAGCAAAGCACAGGATCCGAAAGTAATAAGTGCACTGGAGAATGCCAGGTATCCCATCAACGATGGGCTTCAAAACCGCGTATTGAATAGTCCCATTCCTTTATTGTTTAACGTAGACAGGGAAATACAGCGTGGCATCGCTTCAGCCTACCTGCAGTATTGGAAGAAGATGGGGTTTAAAGAAATTGTAGGCATCCGCTTGCGTAATGGGGAAACGAACCATGGGATTTTATTCCTGGACATAGGAGAGATCAACGTTCAGTTGCTTCAAGGTATTTGTGCACAGATATCTATCGCCCTGGCCAATATTTTTGCTCACGAGCAGATCAACAAAACACAGGAAGAGCAAGCTTTTTTGCTGGATTTCAGTAATGATATTACACAGTCAAGAACAAAGCTGGATCTGCAGAATGCTATTTTCCGGGTACTGGATAAAGCGATGCATACAAAACTCGCTATGCTGAGGGTGATAGATGACGACGGTGTTCACTTGTCCTCATTTATGTATGACGATACATTGTTTAATAAGGCCAAAACAAATTACGAAAAAAAACAGAGCGACCGGATCACCATTGATGAAAACTATACAGCAAAAGTGCTTGCCAGCAGGGATGGATTGGTGTTTAATGTGGAAGAAGAATTAGAAACCGGTAATGCATATGCGAAGCTGTGGAAAACAACGGGGTTAAAAAATATGTATGCCCTACCGTTACGGGTAGGTGAAAAAAGCATCGGTACCATCTGGCTGCTGGCAAACCGGTTGAGCTCATTATTACTGAGGGGGATCTGTTCTCAAATATCTATCGCTGTCGATAACATAAGGGCCAATGAAAAATTGCTCGCTTATAAAAAACAGCTGGAAGTAGAAAATG
>NZ_DASVOB010000761.1:0-5372 GCF_036383575.1 Mucilaginibacter sp. | reverse complement strand
ACACAACAGGCCGCGGGCACACCGGCGCTTGACCCAACATTTAATTATGACAAAGCTTCTATCTTCTTTGATTTTGGCAACCCGGGCAGCGGTAAGGTGTTTTATGCAGATGACTTCCAACTGGTAGCCGCTCCGCCAACACTGAAACAGATCAACTTACCGGTAACTTTTGACGCAACCGACGTTAACTACGCGGTAACCGATTTCGGTAATAATCAAACTGTTGATGGTGTCGACCCGACCAACGCAGCCAATAAAGTTAAAATTACAACAAAACCCAATGGTGCTCAAACATGGGCCGGTACAACTATTGGTACCCCAATCGGCTTTTCAGCCAAAGTACCGCTTACGGCTACTTCTACCAAAATGAGTGTAAGGGTTTATTCACCGGCTGTGGGCATCGATATCAAATTAAAGATTGAAGATCATAACAATGCTGCAAAATCTGTTGAAACCGATGTGCTGACCACCAAGGCCAATGCCTGGGAAACACTGACCTTTGATTTTACTAAAAACTCAACCGGTACACCTGCGCTTGACCTGTCAGTAAATTATGACAAAGCGTCTCTCTTCTTCGATTTTAACGTTGCTGGAAATGGCAAAAAGTTTTATTGGGATGATGTAATGTTCATAGCACCCGATCCATCGTCAAGTGTTTTAGGCTTGCCGCTTACTTTTGAGTCATCGGCAGTAACTTATGCCTTTACCGATTTCGCGGGCGGTGCTGTGTCTATAGTAAATAATCCTCATGCTATAGGTATCAATACCAGCAGTAAGGTTGGCCAGATGATCAAATACAACGGCGAAACTTACGGCGGCAGCTTTATAACGCTGGATAACCCGATAGATTTTTCGACAAAGAAAACCTTTAAAATGAAAGTGTATTCGCCGCGTGTAGGGGCCAAGGTGTTGCTGAAAGTAGAAAACCTGACCGATGGTAATACCAACTATCAGCAGGAAGTAGCAACTACAACAGCCAATGCCTGGGAGGAACTCACCTTTGATTACAGTGCTATCAATACAGCAAAATCATACCAAAAAGTGGTGCTGATATTTGATAACGGCACCAAGGGCGATGGATCTGCCAATTATACTTTCCTGTTTGATGATATCACACTTAATTAATAACAGATCATGAAAATCAACATAAAAGCAATAGCGATCATTATCATAGCAGCTGTTATTGGTTATACCAGCTGTAAAAAGCCCCAATACTCGTTTGGTCCGCTAAATACCCCCACCGATCTGACGCTCAATGCAGCTATCGACGGTAAAAACGATGCCAACCCAGCAGGTGGTGGTACCGGTAAAGTGACCATTACCACTACGGCCAGTAAGGCTATCAGTTACAAGATAGATTTTGGCGATGGCAATACACAAATTGTACCGTCCGGTACTATTACTTACAAGTATAGCAATCCCGGTACGTTTGATTATACCATAACCGTAAACGCAATAGGTACGGGAGGTACAACATCCACTATCAGTAAAAAGATAAGCGTGTTTGTAGCATTTGATATCCCTGCCGAGATCCTTCAGAACCTGACCAATGGCTCATCACAAACATGGGTTACCGCCAGGACAACACCAGGCCACGTAGGTGTTGGCCCCGCCGATGGATTTACGCCATCTTACTATGCGGCGGCCCCTAATGAGCGTGCTGAGTGTTTATATGATGATGAGATCACCTTTACCAAAAACGCCAACAATACTGTGAGCATGAGCATCAATAATAAGGGGCAATCATTTTTTATCGCTGCGGCTACAGCATTTTATGGCAAAGCAGGTGGTGATAATTGCTATGATATTGATGTATCGGGTACCCGTAACTTAACCTTTATGGATGCTACATCGGCTTCAACATCTGCTAATTCAACCCGCATCCAGTTTGTTGTGCCTGGTAACGGATTGATCAATTTTGGCACTGGCGGCAATACTTACGAGATACTGTCACTTACTTCAACCCAGATCTCTTTACGTAACATCGGTATCGACGGGCTTGCCTGGTATCAGATATTAAAAGTTAAACAATAATCATATGAAAAATTTACGCATATCTCTATTCATAATGCTGGTATCGTTTCTTTTTGCCGCTTGCGGCAAAAAGAACGAAGGTCTGGGTTCGGTTGGAACGCCACCCACCGGGCTTACTCTTAAAGCCGTGGTAAGTACCGACGGCAGCGGTAATGTGGCTTTTACCGCAACTGCAACCAATGCTGTAAGCTATGAGTTTGATTTCGGCAACGGCAGTTTCCAAAACTCAACAAACGGCACACTAACCTATAAATACCCCGCCGAAGGGACTTTTACTGCTAAGGTTACAGCTAAAAGCAGCACAGGACATACTGCTACAAAATCGTTGGCGGTAACTATATCATTCGCAACAAGCGGCCCGACACCTACCTGGTCGGAAGAGTTTAATACTGACGGGGCTCCAAACCCTGCTGTATGGGGTTATGATCTTGGTGCCGGTGGCTGGGGTAATAACGAACTGGAATATTATACCGACAGGTCAACAAACGTTATTGTATCCGGCGGAACGTTGAAGATCAACCTGAAAAAAGAAGACTACATGGGCAGCGCTTATACATCAGCAAGGTTAAAGTCGGATCAGAAGTTTGCCTTTAAGTATGGCCGTCTTGAAATAAGGGCTAAGTTACCTGCTGGTGGCGGTACCTGGCCGGCCATATGGATGCTGGGCAGTAATTATGCTACTTCGCCATGGCCGGCTTGCGGGGAGATCGACATTATGGAACATGTGGGCAACCAGTTAAATAAGATCTTCGGTACGCTGCATTATCCGGGGCATTCGGGTGCTAACGGAAATGGCGCTAACACAACCATTTCAACCGCTACTACCGAGTTTCACGTGTACGCTGTTGATTGGTCGGCAACATCCATTAAGATCTCTGTTGATGGTACGGTATTCCAAACAGTTGCCAATGACAGCAGTTTGCCATTCAATCAAAACTTCTTCATTATCCTTAATGTGGCCATGGGCGGCAATTTTGGTGGTGCGGTTGATCCGGCAGTGACGGGAGGTACTATGGAAATAGATTATATCAGATTGTATCAGTAAATTAATTAGCCGGTGGCCGGTTTGTTCAACATATACCGGCCACTCATTGAACCAAATAATAATTATGAATTTTAAAAAATACAGATACAAGCTGCCTGTTGGCCTGCTATTTGGCGTCGTATTGCTATCAGCCTGCTCATCTACAAAAAGTACGGTAACTACGGGCTCAACGGGGAAAGTTGTTTTTTACGATGATTTTAACCAGGACAAGATCGACCGCTCCAAATGGAATTTCGAGATAACCGGGATGCATTTTAACGACGAGCTGCAAGCTTATGTCGATACCCCGTCTACCGCTTTCATCGCACACGGTGCAGATGCCGAAGGCGCAGATGGAGGTGCACTGGTGATCCGGCCGCAATCAGCTCCGGGTTTTGTTACGAAGGATGGTCAGCATTTTGATTTTATATCGAGCAGAATGACCACGCAAAACAAATTTCAGTTCACTTACGGTACTGCCGAAGCTCGTATTAAACTGACAGATGGTGCCGGTCTATGGCCTGCCTGGTGGCTGCTGGGTACCGGTAATTGGCCTTTAACCGGCGAAACCGATATTATGGAATACATTGGTGAAAAAGACTGGGTGAGCGCTGCCGTACATGGCCCCGGTTATAGCGGTGAAACCCCCTTTGTAAACCGTCAGTATTTTGATGCTGGTAAGGACGTAACCCACTGGCATACCTACGCGGTGGACTGGACGCCCGATGAGCTTGATTTTAAATATGATGGAAAGCTCATGTTCCGGGTAACCAAAACAATGGCCCAGCATTATGGCAAGTGGGCTTTTGATAACCAACAGTATCTCATCCTCAACTTTGCATTAGGCGGTGGCTACCCGGTAAAGATCAACGGGGTAAAACAGCCTTACGGTTTACCGCAATCCACAGTTGAACTTGTTAAAAATGGCCACGCCAAAATGCTGGTTGACTGGGTAAGGGTTACTCAAAGATAATTTTGCGTAGCCGGTAACTAAGCAATTAATTGAACAAAGGATTAAAAAGATCCCTTCTTGAGAGGGAGCGCGTAGGAACGAGTGGTAGCAGGGGTGTGTTTCTGCTATAAGGTTATCAAAGCAGAAACACACCCCTCCACCCCTCAAGAGAGGAATCGCACAATCCCGCGTTAAGTTAACGGCTATGGCGTCTTTTACTTGAATTATTACGCAGTATACGTCCACGCTTACCTTTTGTTGTTGTTAGGTGAGCGTGGACGCATTAACAGGTTTGATGCAAAATATAAAGTACGATTTATCCCGCCTCGTTCTCCTGATCTGAGTCATCTGCGGCTTCCCAAAGTTCAATGACATTCCCTTCCGGATCAAGTATATGGACAAATTTGCCGTAGTCATACTCCGCAATCTCATCAACAATGGTCACGTTGCTCTTTTTTAGTTCATCAACCAGTGCAACAATATCTTCCACCAGGTAATTGATCATAAATGGCTTAGTCGAGGGATTGAAATATTTGGTATCCTGCGGAAATGTGCACCATGCCGTTGTCCCTTTTTTCGACGGATCATCGGCCTGTCGCCAATCAAATGCTACTCCGTACTCACTGGTAGGCAATCCAAGGTTTTTAGCGTACCATTCGTTCATCTCCTGCGGATTATCGCATTTAAAAAATACGCCGCCAAGCCCCGTTACTTTTTTCATGTTAAATGTGTTATACGATTAAGAATTGATATAAAATGGAAGAAAAGGATATGCGCTGTATTGATAATTCAATATTTCTTTCTGCACAACCTTCAGGGCAATTTCCAGCTATTTCAGGACATTACCAAATCTGTAATTGATTAAATATTAAAAATTAATAGCTGGTAAACAGGTACAGAAGTTCTGAAGAAACAAGAAAAAATGCCTGCCCGTAAAAAACAGGCAGGCCCCAGACAGTTAATATATAATAAGTATCGGCAGGTACAATTTACATTGCAGGGGTAAGTCCCTTACGCTGGCTCTTCAGTTTAATTGCCTGGTATATCATACCTGCTACAAATAATACCAACATGATCAAAAGCCCCATTTTTACTACGGGCGAATCAGGGCCGTCGGCTACAGGTTGTTCAACAGGGAGCCTTGTGAGCGTTTCAACAACAGCAGGTACCAATGAAAAGAATAGCGTGGCTGTCATACCTATGGTTTGTACATAATCTGCCTTTCCACCAAAAATGCGCAGGGAAGGGGCGTAGTAAACTATAGGCAGCAATATTAAAATAAGGAATGAAAGGTTGTGGGCGCTGCTCAGGTGACCTGTTTTCATGACCAGGAATGATGATAAACAGGCCAGCACGGTGAAG
>NZ_DASVOB010000760.1:0-10607 GCF_036383575.1 Mucilaginibacter sp. | reverse complement strand
CTTAAAAAAAATCACAAACCCATCCCCCCGTTTTTTAGCTCCCGGCGTATTTATATAAAAAAAGCTTGTGGAAACCATTGTTAAACGCTTAGAAAGGCTTTATAATACTGAAAACTTAACTCCTGAAGACAGGCGCTGGCTCGCCGAATACCTGCAGGGCGATGTTTCAGAATTATACCTTGTGGCGCTTGAAGGTTTCAGTAAAGATGTATTGGAAAAGAAGCTAAGCCTCAGCGTGCAGGCCTCCGACCAAATACTCGCCAACATCCATCAACGGATAACACCACCGCCTCCAAAGCAGGTATTTCCCATTTGGCGATTGGTGATCAAAATGGCTGTTGCTGCATCTGTTACCGCTGTTTTTTGTGCCGGTTATGTATTCAGGAAACAATTGGATAACTGGCTTAATCCGGTTACTTACCAGGAAACAGTAGCCCTAAACGGCGAAATAAAGCTGATCACCTTACCCGATGGTACAACTATTTGCCTTAATGCCGGTAGCCGGTTAAAATATCCCGATAAGTTTAAAGAAAACAAGCGGGAGGTTACCCTTACAGGCGAAGCTTTCTTTAAGGTAGCCCATGATAGCAGTAAGCCCTTCATCATTCATTCGGGTAAAATTAAAACCACTGTTTTAGGTACCAGCTTTAATGTTAAGGCCTATAACGAGGATAAAGCGATCAAGATCACGGTGGTAAGTGGAAAAGTGGGGGTGCTGCCAATAGCTTCAAAACATCCGGTATTACTTACGCCGGATATGCAGCTGGTGTATAATAAGGCCAGCCAAACAGTGGTTACCGAAAAAATTGCTGACGCTTCATCGGTGATCTGCTGGCAGCAAGGCAAGCTGCAATACCATAATGCACCCCTGTCTGATGTTTTGGCTGATGTTCAGCGAAAATACAACATAGTGATCAGGGCCGACAAAAATTTACTGAACTGTACATTATATGCCGATTTTAATAATATGCCATTAGAGAAAGTATTGAAACTGATGGAAGCCCTTGTAAATGCACATTTTAAAAAAGAGGGCAATGCTTATATTTTAAAAGGAAAAGGCTGCAATTAATGTACCCGATATACCAATTATACGAGCAAATAAATGTTTGACACCCTAAAATAGAATTGCTATGAGTTAAACCCAGGAAAGAGAAATGATCCTCCAAAATGGCCGGGCCAGTTTTGGAGGAAATAAAATGTAAAGATTTTTTTAGTGGACCATGCACAAGGCCTCTCAAAACCGTAGCACGTTCCAGCTTGACCTATAACACTTTAATATAGCAAAAATATGAAAATAAACATACCCGAAAGAGTCTTTCGAACCATAACATATGTTATGAAAATTAATGCGATCATTTTATTAGTTGTCTGTTCACTGTCAACCATTGCCATGGCTGATAACTCATACGGACAAAGCGTACTGGAAAAGCCGGTTACGCTCAAATTGAAAAAAGCCCCACTTTCTGACGCGCTGGAGCAGATCTCCGCAAATACAGGCGTACGGATCATGTATACAGGGAATAACATTGAAAGCGATGTTAAAGTGACACTTACAGCTCATAAAGAAAAGCTGGAAACTGTTCTAAAAAAAGTTTTACTGGATAACCAATTTACTTATACCGAAGTTGAAGGCAGTTTATTGGTTAAACCGGCGCCAAAACCACCGGTAGAAAAGAAAGTGGAAATTCCGGCTATTATTGTTACAGGGTCTGTTGTTGATGACAAAGGGTTGCCTTTAATAGGTGTTTCTGTTAAAATAGAAGGCCTTTCAACAGGCGCGGTAACCGATGTAGATGGTAAATTCAGGGTTCAGGTTGCCAATGAAAAAGCCGTGCTGGTGTTTTCTTATATCGGCTTCGATACCCAAAAAATAGCTGTAGGTAAGCAAACGGTTATAAAAGTTACGTTGCTGCCTTCGGCTAATTCATTGTCTACCGTTGTGGTAATAGGCTATGGTACAACTACAAAAAAGGAGCTGACCAGTGCGATTGCTACTGTTAAGGCCGAGCAATTTAACGCCGGTGTTGTAGCAACCCCTGCGGATCTGTTAGAAGGTAAAGTTGCCGGTTTGAATATAACCAACGACGGCAACCCGAATGGTAAGGCTTCAGTAACATTGCGTGGCCCATCATCAATAAGGGCTGGTGCCGCGTCGGTACCTTTTTATGTAATTGATGGTGTACCCGGAGCCGATTTTAACTTATTAGCCCCGTCGGATATTGCTTCGATAGATGTATTGAAAGATGCTTCTGCCGCTGCTATTTACGGAACCAGGGCTACCAATGGTGTGATCATCGTTACTACTAAAAGAGCAAAAGCAGGTCAGTTAAGATTGACCTATAACGGATACGGATCGTTTGAAAAGGTATCTAACCAATTTAAGGTAGCTACTGCCGACCAGTTAAGGGCCTATGTCAAAGCTAATGGACAAAGTTTTACCCCCGCAAATGATAACGGCGGAAACACCGATTGGCAAAAAGCAGTTGAACGTACAACAGGGTTCTCTCAAAACCATAACCTTTCTTTTGGTGGTGGTACTGATAAAACTACCTACAACGGAAGTATAAATTACCTTGAAAACCAGGGTATTGTTAAAAGCAGCGATATGAAGCGTGTTATAGGCAGGCTTAATATCACCCAAAAAGCGCTGAACGATAAGTTGAAACTGGACTTTTCATTAAGCAATTCAGTAACCAATGCCAATTTGTTAGTTAATGATATTCCGCTATCATCAGCCAACGGACAAAGCCCTGGCTTGTTTAAGTCGATAGTTCAGTATTTGCCTACCCGTACTATTTATAATGCCGATGGCACTTTTTATAATGATCCTACTTTAAAGCTGGGTTATAACCCGGTAGGGCTTATCACTAACGATAGCTACAAGCAAAAAATTAATTTATTACTGGGTAATGTGCGCGGTGAGTTGATATTGCCTGCAGGCCTGCTTTACAATTTTAACTTAGCTTACCAGGAAACAAATACAGATAATAATACCTATTATAACTCGGCATCAGAACTTGCGCCGGGCCTTAATGGTAAAGCCATTCGTTCAACTTATGAGGATACCAAAAAGTTATTTGAAAACTATTTGACCTATGCTCATAAATGGGGTGATAAACATGATTTTAAAGCATTATTTGGTTATTCTATCGATCAAACCACAACCGGTAATGGTTTTCAGTCAACCAATCAGGGCTTTATTTCGGATGCAACCGGTTCAAGTAATCTCAGTTTAGGCACACCCAGTGGAAACTATCGCGTTGATTATGGTTCCGTCCCCCTCGAAACTTTACGTCTGATATCCTTTTATTCTCGTCTTAATTACAGCTACGCAGGTAAATATCTTTTGCAGGCATCTTTACGCCGCGATGGTTCAAATGCCTTTGGTACCAACAAGCGTTGGGGATATTTTCCTGCTGCTTCGGCTGCATGGCGCATCATTGACGAGAGCTTTATGAAATCTCAAACCCTGTTTGATGATTTGAAACTGCGGGTTGGTTATGGTAAAACAGGTAACTCATTGGGCTTCTCGCCTTATACTCCTATAACGCTTTATGGCACTACTGGTAGCTTTTATTACAACAACGCTTATATTGGTGCAATTGGTGTAATCCAAAATCCTAATCCCGATTTAAAGTGGGAAAGTACAGCTACGCTGAACGGCGGTGTCGATTTCTCGTTATTTAAAGGCCGTTTAGGTGGCTCGGTTGATATCTACAATAAAAAAACAACCGACATGATCACCACGGTACCGGTATCGCTTATTAACAATTTTGTTGGTACAAAGGTTGAAAACGTAGGCAGTATGACCAATAAAGGTGTGGAGATAGCGCTTAATGGAACCCCAGTAAAAACAAAAGACTTTACCTGGAGTAGCTACGGCAATATTTCATTTAATAAAAACAAGATCACTGCACTGGCTCCAAATCTTTCAAAGATCTATGCGGGCGATCCGGAAGGACCGGGACAAAGCGGTACCAAGGTTTCCATCATTGAAGCCGGTTACCCGCTGGGTGAGTTTTATACCTTGAAGTATCTTGGCCGTGTTAATGGGGTATCTACCTTTTTAGGTGCTAATGGCCAGCCAACAACAACGCCTCAAAGTTCTGATCAAACATATGCGGGCAATGCACAGCCAACATATACATTCGGTTTTGGTAATGATTTTACTTACAAAAACTTTAGCCTTAATTTCTTTTTCAGGGGCCAGGGCGGTAACAAGATCATGAATGCATCATTGGCCAGCTTTAACCAGCCAACCCAGGCTTCGGCACACGGTGTACCTGCTTTCACGCTAAGTGAGCCTGGTACCGATGTTAACGCCAATTTATATTCAACACGTTATCTTGAAAGCGGCGCTTTCATCAGGTTAAGCAATGCCACGCTGGCTTATAAAATAAATGTTGCCGGCAATTATGTACATGGCATCCGGTTGTATGTTACCGGTACCAATTTATTTATCATCACCAAATACAAAGGCGTCGATCCTGAATTGAACTTAAACATCGATAACCAGTTAAGCGGCCAGTTTATCGGGGTAGATAGCAATAATTTTTATCCAAAAACGAGGAGTTTCCTTGCCGGCGTACAAGTTGATTTATAATAAATTTTTAACCTAACTGACATGAATAATTTAAAAAGATATATAAAACCTGGCCTAATTGCCATGTTTATAGGAGCAATTTACCTTTCGGGTTGTACAAAGTTGGATATTACACCTAAATCGGCGCTTACACCGGCTAATTTCCCAACCACACCAGCGCAGTTTGTAGCCGCCACAGGCCCTATCTATACCTCGTTCCGCGGTGCGCCGGGCAGGCAATACTGGTTGTTACAAAACCTAAGTACCGATGAATGCGTTTTGGTTGCCCGGGGTGGTAACTGGCTTGACGGCGGCACCTATTCAACGGTAAACCTGCACACCGTTACGCCTGATAACAGCATGACCGAAACCTGCTGGTCAGGAGGGTACGGAACAATAAGCTTGTGTAACCAGGTATTGTCGTTGTTTGCATCTACGCCTGAAAGTGATGCCAAAAAGCAAACCGTTGCCGAAATTAAAACCATGCGTGCCCTGTCATACTTCTACCTGATGGATCTGTTTGGTAACGTGCCTATCAGCAAAACTTTTGGGGATACAACCAATCTGGGCACCCAGTCAAGGGCTACTGTATTTGCATTTATTGAAAGCGAATTACTTGCGCAGATTCCAGATCTGAGCGCTACATCCGGGGTAACTACCTACGGCAGGCCAACCAAAGGGTTAGCTTATGCCATACTTGCAAAAATGTACCTGAACGCGCAATATTACATTGGCACATCAAGGTACCAGGATGCTGTTACCATGTGCGATAATGTTATAAAAGGCGGCCAGTATTCTTTAGATGCTGATTATTTAGGCATGTTTAAGCCTAATAATGGCCCGGGCATTAAGGATTTTATTTTTGCCATACCTTATGATGGTGTCCTGGCACAGGGGCAGTATTACGCCCGCTGGACATTAAATCCTAATTTGAAAAACAAGTATAAAATGCCATACACACCTGATGGGCCTGTGTATACTTACAAAGACTATTATGCTTTGTTTAACGATGCCAATGATATCCGTAAAAAGCAATTTTTAGTTGGCAAGCAGTACAATAATGATGGCACACCAATAAATATTACAACCACCAACATCGGGCTTGATGCAAGTTACTCTGGCCCTAATCCAAATGCTACAGTGATCCACCAATTGGAGTTTACACCTGATATTGTTTGGAAAAATGCGGCAACTTTTGATATCGGTAACGATGAGCTTGCTAACGAAGAAGGCTACAGGAATAATAAATTTTATCCGGATAGCCTGAACACAGATCGTAACCAGGGTAATGACGTGCCTATGTTCAGGTATGCCGATATTTTGCTGGAAAAAGCAGAAGCTATTTTACGCGGTGCATCAGCAACCAATGGCGATTCACCTTTATCGTTGGTTAACCAGGTAAGGTCACGTGCAAAAGCTTCAGCTTTAGCAGCTGTAACCCTGTCTGATATATTAGATGAACGCGGTCGCGAGTTTTCTATGGAAATGTGGCGTCGTAATGACCTGATCCGTTTTGGTCAGTTTGAAAAAGCATGGGGCATAAAAACAGATGCCAATCCTAACAAGCGTATTTTCCCTATACCAAGACCCGAAATGCAGTTGAACCCAAAACTGGTACAAAATCCGGGTTATTAATTTAATTACTATTATTTATTTAGCAAATGCAGGCCGTGTAACAGCCTGCATTTGTTTTTTATATGGTTTTATTGATCTTAAAACTCCCGGAATTTCCTCCGGTACTCCATTGGTGTATTCCCTGTAGCTAATTTGAAATACCTGTTGAAGTTTGAAAGATTATTAAATCCCGAATCACGGCTAATTGAATTTATATTTTCATTGGTCTCCCTGATCAGCTTACATGAGTTCTCTATTCTTACCGTTAGCAAAAAATCAAAATAGGTTTGACCTGTACGCAGTTTAAAGTAATGGCAAAATGCCTTCGGTACCATATGGATAATGTTTGCTATTTCTTTAAGTTTAATATCCTTATAAAAATTATCCATCGTATACAGGTAGATCTTTGTTAACCGTACCTCGTCTATCCTGTTAAAGATCTTTTTTTCGGTTTCACCCGCCAGGTTTGAAATTTGCTCCCCTTCGGCAATTTTATTTAACAGCTGTAGCAATAGCGGAAGCTGTTCATGCTTAGCCGAACCTTCTATTTGCCGGATAGATTCAATTGCCATAGCTTTTGAATTACTATTGATCAGCAATCCATTTTTAGCACTGTTTAAAAGATTGTTCAGGAGGTTGTTTTCTGGCAGCATCATGAAGGTGCTTCCTAATTTATTCGGATCAAAATGAAGTGTAAGCAGTTGCAGCGGTGTGGGTATCTTACCACTTTTCATGGAGTAATCGTAATAGCGGTTGGTTTCAAACTTGAACATGTGAGGCACATTACAGCCAATCATGATCATGGTATCTCCCGAAATTCTCTTTGATGTATTTCCTATCGAAAAAGTTCCCTCTCCGCTTATGATATAGATCAGTTCCAGCTCGGGATGGTTGTGGAAATTATTAATGGCATGATAAGTATTTGCTTCGGCTATTGTAAAAGCGGAGTTGTCGACCTTTAAAATCTGCTCGAAAAAATCCTTCATTTTATACTATAGTGATATAAAAAAGTAAAAATAGGTAATATGTTGTGAATATAGTATTACTTCTTATGAATATTTAAGCATAGGGCAGTTTGCTAAGCGGCTAACTTCGTTTTTATAAAATATGAGCCATGAAGGAAAAGAAATTTACTATGAAACTTATTGACGCTTCAATAAGTGACATTGAGTTAGTAGGAGGCAAGAATGCATCGCTTGGAGAAATGATGCAGAACATCTCGCAATTTGGGATTGATATTCCTGATGGGTTTATCATAACAAGTAAGGCCTACTACCAGTTCATCGCAGACAATCAGCTTGATAAGCAGATCAGGGACATTATCGAGGATAAAGATGTTACCGATTTACAGGTTCTTTTATCCTGTGGCAGCAAAATAAGGGAGCTTATCCAAAACGGTCAGTTTTCTGCCACTATGGAAAATGAGATTGTTGAAGCCTATAAGGAGTTATTGATTCAATACGCAGGTAATTCTGCCGATGTTGCAGTTCGTTCGTCGGCTACTGCTGAGGACTTGCCCGATGCATCATTTGCGGGCCAGCAAGACACTTATTTAAACATAAGGGGAGAAGAAAGTTTATTAACAGCCATAAAAAACTGCTTCGCCTCGTTATTTACCGACAGGGCTATTAGTTACAGGGAATCTTTTAACTATGATCATTTTAATGTTGGCCTTTCTGTTTGTGTTCAAAAGATGGTCCGTTCGGATAAAGGTGTTTCTGGGGTCGCGTTTTCTTTGGATACCGAAAGCGGTTTTAAAGACGCTGTTATTATTAACGGATCGTACGGCCTGGGCGAAATGATAGTCCAGGGATCAGTTAATCCCGATGAATTTATTGTTTATAAGCCATTACTGAAAAGCGGTTTCCGGTCAATCCTTGAAAAGAAATTAGGCAAAAAACATAAAAAAATGATTTACGGAAATCCAGGGGAAGAGGCCGTAAAAATCATTGATACCCCTGTTGACGAAAGCTCAAGGTTTTGCTTGTCGGATAATCAGATCATTCAACTCAGCAACTGGGTAATAATCATCGAAGAGTATTATACCAAATTGAAGGGCAAATGGTGCCCCATGGATATTGAATGGGCTGTAGACGGGATCAGCGGCAGGTTATTTATAGTACAGGCGCGGCCCGAAACCATTCACTCCCGCAAAAAAGTAAACCTGCTTACCGAATTTCGGATCAATGATCCTGACAGAGCGGATAGGATCTTGCTGAAAGGCATCGCTGTTGGTGATAAAATTGCGACAGGCAGGGTGCACAATCTTTCAGGTATCGGAAAACAAAATATCCACGAAATAAACTTTTTGCCCGGCGATATCATGGTAACCGACATGACCGACCCCGACTGGGAGCCTGTAATGAAAAAAGCATCCGCTATCATTACCAATAAGGGCGGGCGCACCTGTCATGCTGCCATCGTGGCCCGGGAGTTAGGTGTTCCGGCTATAGTTGGCTGCGAATGTGCAACATCCATCCTGAAAACCGGCGATGAAATAACCGCTTCATGTGCAGAAGGTGATGCCGGAATTATATATAGCGGCATAGTGGCGTTTACTATGCGGGAACATGATTTGAATGACCTGCCAGAAATTGAAACCCCGCTGATGATGAATATCGGCTCGCCCGAAATTGCCTTTCAATACGCGCATTATCCCGGAAAAGGCGTTGGCCTTGCCAGGGAAGAATTTATCATCAATAACTATATAAAAATTCACCCATTGGCCTTGCTCCAGCACAGGAGTTTGAATGATAGCTCATTAACAGCCCATATTGAAGATGCTATGCTGGGTTATGATAACGAAGAGGCATTTTTTATTGAAAAGCTATCCTACGGAATAGCAAAGATAGCCGCCGCATTTTATCCCAATAAGGTAATCGTTCGTTTCTCGGATTTTAAAACCAATGAATACTACAATATGCCCGGAGGTAAATATTTTGAACCGGCCGAAGAAAATCCCATGATAGGCTGGAGGGGGGCATCCAGGTACTATTCTAAGGTATATAAAGAAGCCTTTGGAATGGAATGTAAGGCGATCAGGAAGGTGCGCGAAGTAATGGGCCTTGATAATGTAGTGGTGATGATCCCGTTTTGCCGGACAGTGAACGAGCTTTTATTAGTGTACGAAACCATGAACGAATACGGCCTGAAACGCGGCGAAAACGGGCTTGAGGTTTACCTGATGGCCGAGGTTCCGTCTAACGTGATTTTGGCCGAGCAGTTTGCCGATTATGTAGATGGTTTTTCCATCGGCTCCAATGACCTTACCCAGCTTGTATTGGGGCTCGACCGTGATTCATCCTTAGTGGCCGGTTTGTATAACGAGCGTAATGATGCGGTGAAATTTATGATCTCCTCGTTGATAAAAACCGCGAAGAAAAGAGGTGTAAAAGTGGGGATCTGTGGGCAGGGGCCATCTGATTATCCCGACTTTGCCCAGTTCCTTGTGGAAGAGGGGATTGACAGTATCTCGGTAACGCCTGATTCGTTTTTTAAAACCGTAATCGCAATCCGGAAAATAGAGGATGAGCTTGAAGCGGCAAAACGGCTCTGCTTATCTGCCTGACAACTGAAATATATTAACTAATGCTAACAACCGCTACCTGGTTTCGGGTAGCGGTACTAATCTTAAAATATTATTTATATGAAAACGGTGAAAACTTTAGGCCAGTTTATTATTGAAAACCAAGCTGAATTTCCTTATGCTAAAGGCGAACTCTCCAGGCTGCTGAGAGATATAGGTATTGCTGCAAAAGTTGTTAACAGGGAAGTTAACAGAGCTGGATTGGCTGATCTGACCCTCGATAACGGTTCGGTAAATGTACAGGGCGAACACCAGAAGAAACTGGACGTTTATGCCAATGAACAGTTTATTTCGGCTTTACAACAAGGCGGTGAATGTTGTGTGGTGGTATCGGAAGAAAGCGATGAATATATTGATATTGACAGCGAGATCTCAAAGCATGCCAAATATATTGTAGCAATAGACCCATTGGATGGTTCATCCAATATTGATGTAAATGTGAGCGTGGGCTCCATTTTTTCTATCTACCGCCGTAAAACAACGGATGGAAGAGCTACCATTAAAGATGTTTTACAAAACGGTACCGAGCAGGTAGCGGCAGGCTATGTAATTTATGGTTCATCAACAATGCTGGTGTACACCACCGGAAAAGGAGTGAATGGGTTTACTTTAGATCCTTCCCTTGGCGAGTTTTGCCTGTCGCACCCCAAAATGCGTATTCCTGATGATGGTGTTATCTATTCTATAAACGAAGGTTATTACTCTCATTTTCCTGATGGGGTAAAGAAATATATCAAATACTGCCAGGTGGAGGATGTAACAACAAACAGGCCGTTTAAAGCAAGGTATATCGGATCAATGGTGGCCGATCTGCATCGGAATATG
>NZ_DASVOB010000759.1:0-3785 GCF_036383575.1 Mucilaginibacter sp. | reverse complement strand
TGGAACCGATGGAACCTCCCCCCAAACAATAAGGGTAAAAGTAATGCAAAACCTTTCGGTTGAACCGGCCGGTGCGTTTATGGCTGCGCGTGACATCATAGCCGAAGAAATAAGCACCCATATAAAAACACATGGCGAAGATGATTGGCAGGAATATTTTAATCCTTCATTAAACGCCTGCTGCCAGGTATTGGCGCAATACTTCTATTGCAGGGCCACCGGCAAAAAATACAACGAATACGAAGTGGAAAGCTTTATTGACGAAGTTAAAAAACTACGGGTAACGGAGGCGCTGCCCATCTCAAAGCATTTTTTTACCTGTTATCCCAGCTTATCGATAGCGAAAACAAACTTTTGGCATCGGCTCCTACCGCGCTCGAAAAAAGAGCGGGTATCCAATCGTTCGAAAAATTCAAATACATCAACACTGTAAATTCACTGGCAGGCGGTGATATTACCAAATGGCACCTGATCATGAGTATGCCATATGAACGGGTACTTACCAAACTACTGCTCAACAAAACCGAAGCCGAATATCAAAAACGATATAGCGAGCTATCTCAAACTACAATCTGAAGCGCCTTATCCCTGCAAGGCTATTAAACACCAAGTCACCCCAAACCAGGGATCGGGGCTTTAATTATTATGCGTACCCAAATAGAAGCTATTGTACAAACACTCGCCGGCAGTCCGGCTTTTGCCTATGGCACCCAGTCCGAATTGAATACCCTTGCAGATGACGTCACTTTTCCCTGTGTATTTCTTTACCCGCTTCAACCAATTGAAATAAGTCCGCAGGTTAACGGCTCTGTTGATAACACCTTTACCATCTACATGGAATTTTTGTTCAAAACAGATTTTGGACAGTTTACTGCGGAAAACGAAACCTACATCTCGCATGCACTGCAATTGGCTAACCAATTTATAGTAAAATCTTCAAAATACCGTGAAGACAAAGGCCGTTATTTCAGGGTCAAAGCAGGACAAAAAGCCAAATGTGTGCCGGTTTATAACAAATTTGATGTTAATACTACCGGGGTTGGCTTAACCGTTACGCTATCCACCATGTATTTTGATATTTTTTAAATTCCACATTTCACTAATAAAAAATGAGCATAATAGCCACCATTAATGAAACCATCAGCTCAACAACCTACCCCGATCAAAACGGGGGGCAGATTGACCAGGGGGATGTTTTCATCAGCATTATTGATACCAATACCTGGCAACCCACCAATGGTAATAATTGCGAAGTAACCTATCAGCGTAACGAAAACGGGTATACGGGCAACTTCACCGTCATTGTAGCAGGGCAATCATTCCCGCTTTATTCGGGGATTATCAGAGATTATGAATACAGCCCGCAGGGCGATATGATCCGGAGCGATTACGTATCGTTCAGCATAATTTCCGTAAAACCCGGAGATAATCCATCCACCAATCCTTCTGTATGTGATCTGAAGATAAATTATATAGATATCAACATGATCGAGTCGGCACCAGGAGCGGCCGACGCTCAAATCACCGTCAATGCAAGTTCAAGTTTTGCAGCCATACAGTATAGCATAGATATGGGGGTAAACTGGCAAACCTCGCCTGTTTTCACAAACCTAAGCGGCGGACTAAAACATGTGCTGGTAAAAGACAGCAACCCATTGGGCTGTACAGATACGGCTGAGATCAGCATTTCAACATCCACCAACCTGTTAACAGGCGATCCTTCGGTAATGCTTCCCGATGGTTATATTTCGAGATGGAACGCGGCGTTCAATCCTATTGTGTTCACCTATCAACGAAAAGATTTCACAATTAAAAGCATAACAGCCGACAGCGGGCAAGGACACGCTAACATCAGTGTTAATGCCAATTTCAATGATCCCAATACAGGTTTGCCGAAGGTAAAAGTCGGCGATAAGGTTTATATAAATACTGCTGCATATAAAGGTGTTTATACCATTGAGAAGGTAATTGGCACTAATAGTATAGTTATAAACACACCATTTACAAGTAATGACAATACTGGTTTTATTAATATAAACAGTATGTACCCGTATTATGAACTGCATACACGAATTACTTATACCGATCCGCTCACTGGTTTACAATCAACCATAAAATCGGTAAACCGGCCTGATAATACAGGATCAATAAAAGCGGACCTGTCAAATTTTTTACAGAGTTTGTTACGCCCTGCCGACAGCAGCGATTATAACCAGGCTAATTATTACGATACTAATCTTTGCAGCAGTTATAGAATTGAGTACGCCCAACATTATGATGATGGATCGGCCGAAGGATTTACAACCAGCTTCAATCCAATTCAACATCCGTATTATGTTGTTTATGCAGCCAAACAGCTTGGGGATAAATATGGCGGTAATTTAGCGGCTTATGTACCAAATGTTAATACGCCTGCACTGTGGATAACAGATTTCAAAGAGCCTGCATACTCCGCCGGATATCCGTTTGACATTGGGTTTATCTTTACTGATGAGATGACAAACCTTCATCCCTATTGTATGCTTACCCTGCTGGATATTAACCGGAACGTACTGCCGGGCGGTTCTGAACCTGATTATCTACAAAACGAAGACAATTCCTGGATCCTGAATGAAGATGGCAGCAAATTCAGCATTGGCAACCAAACATCTTTTACAATGCCGTTGGCTGGTCCGGTTGGCCTGCACCGGTTTGTGGTTAATGCCAATTTCCCGCCCGAAGCTTATTATTTTAATATCCAGATCAGATACGATGACGAAAATGGCACACATTCATTAACCAGGGCACAAACCATAAGGATAGATGATGCTGTTGACGATAACTCCATATACCTGAGATGGATCGGGCTTAGCGGTTCCTGGAACTACTATCGTTTTGTTTTCAATCAGGAAATAAGTCTTGACGTTCAGAATGCGGTTATCATCAAAAACTTTGTACAAAACTGGCAAACCCAGGAAGGAATTGAAGAGGTGATCAGCAAAACTGCAGGGCAGAAAATGAAGGTTATGGCCGAAGACCTGTCTGTAAACGATATCCGTGGGCTGCAGTCAATAAAATATTCGCCCAAGGTACAGATGCTGATCAATAAAAACCCTGTTAGGTGGCAAACCATAGTTATAAACACTGCTACCTATAGCGAATACGAAACCCGCAACGGGCAGGCTCCATTCAGTCTGACATTTAATATGCCTTCAATAAATATTCAAACTCAATAACAGCTCAATCTTTCGCAAAACTAATGTTATCAATTCCGTAGTAATGATCCCCATTAACAGTTGTACTGCTTTCATAAGTTACTTCAAGTGTGTTTTCAGTAAGTGTATTAACGGCATAAGTGCCTTCGTAAAATGCCGGTGTCGTTTTACTAATTGTTAATACTTTATCACTCAAAGTATATTGATATATAATAAGCGCCGTTTCGCCGGATGGGGTCAGATTTGAAGTATAACCTGAACCGTCGTTGCTAAAAACTTCAAAATCAGTAACGGAGTAATCTGTACGGACAGTATCCCTCAACAGCACATTGTTTTTATAGTTGCGGGTATGGTATTTTTTCAGGTACCATTTACCCACAATGGTAACCGCAGGACTTGCGGCCTTATTATCTTTTTTGCATGATACCAGCACACATACCGATATGGCAATTATTAAAAAATGCTTTGCATGCATTGAAGGTTGTTTTAGATTAACTGGTCAGGATCAGAAGCGATAAATAAACTTAATTAAATTACTGATAATAAACCAATTATTTTAAGTAATGCTCAGGAATAACATTCACTAATCTC
>NZ_DASVOB010000758.1:0-10883 GCF_036383575.1 Mucilaginibacter sp. | reverse complement strand
AGCGCTGTGTTTACAGGCAGTAAGACCGGCATAACTTACGGCGCTACTTTAACCCTGCCAAAAGTAAATAAGCCTTGCCCGGCAGTGGTTATTGTATCGGGCACCGGTAAGCAGAATAGGGATGGTGCAATGGCAGGGCATAAACTGTTTTTAACTATCGCCAATTACTTGTCTAATCATGGCATTGCTGTTTTGCGGGTAGATGACAGGGGTACAGGAAAAACAACCGGCGTTTATGAAACGGCCACTACTGCCGATTTTGCCGACGATGCTTTAAGCGCCGTTGATTATTTGAAAACCATAACAGGCATCAACCCCAATAAAATAGGCTTGCTTGGCCATAGCGAAGGCGGGGCTGCTATAAGTATCGCGGCAGCAAACTCAACCGATGTTAAATTTTTGGTTAGCGTAGCTGGTTTGGCCACTAACGGGTTGGAGGCACAGATACTACAAAATGAGGCGTTGGTTAATTCTGCCCCCATTCCCGATTATGACAAAAAACGCTTTAACCAGGTAGATTCATTGATGTTTAAAACGGCATTGCAATATGCTGATGCCGATGATATGGAGAAACACCTGATGGATACTTTTGAGGTATGGCGTAAAAAAGACAGCGTTTATTTTCAAACGCTCCATGTACAGTTTGATCATTTCAGGTTTCCTATTTACAGCTGGAGTAAAACAGCCGCGGGGCCTTGGTACAGGTATTTTATTAAATATGATGCTGCAAAATTCCTGACCAGGGTTAAAGTACCCATACTGGCGCTTAATGGAGATAAAGACCTCATGGTTGCTTATAAACAAAACCTGGATAACTGGAAAAAATATCCAGAGATGGGAGGGAACAAAGATGTTACTACCGTGGTAATGCCGGGCTTGAACCATCTTTTTTTGCCCTGTGTAAAATGTAACTTACAAGAGTACCCCGAAATAAAATCAGATTTTTCGCCGGATGCATTGAAGATCATTAGCGATTGGATCACTAAAAAATTTAACTAAGGCTTTCGCAATCAAATTTTAATCATCGATAAAATAAACTGGCAACGGATAGCTTTCTGGCTATTCGCTTGGGTGACTATTGTTTTAAAAATACTTCTTGAATATCAATACGCAATTATTAAAGCTAAAAATGAATCCTCTATATAAAAAAATCCCTGCAATAGGTATCGCGATTACAGCTGTATGGGCAGGGTTTGGTAGCCTGCCGGTTACTGCACAGGCTATTAACGCCACGCATGCCAATAAAGCAACCTCGGTGTTAATACCTTTTGATAAGGCTGTGCGCACGGGCAAACTGCCTAATGGATTAACTTATTACATCCGCCACAACGAAGAACCTAAAAATCGGGTAGTATTTTACCTCGCCAATAAAGTAGGGTCGATACTTGAAGATGACGACCAGCAGGGGCTGGCCCATTTTTTAGAGCACATGAACTTTAATGGCACAAAGCATTTCCCTAAAAGCGAACTGGTTAATTACCTACAAAAAAATGGCGTACGTTTTGGTGCCGATCTTAACGCCTACACGTCGTTTGACGAAACCGTTTATCAGCTGCCCTTACCATCAGATGATCCTGCGGTTTTGGCAAAAGGCATACAAATAATGCGCGATTGGGCGCAGGAAGCAACACTCGATCCGGTTGAGATCGATAAGGAGCGGGGAGTGGTTTTAGAAGAGGAGCGATTGGGTAAAGGAGCAGACGAACGCATGGAACGAAAATACTGGCCCATGTTGTTAAATAACTCACGCTATGCAAACCGGATCCCTATCGGTAAAGACGAGGTTTTGAATAATTTTAAGCCGCAAACTATCCGCAGGTTTTACCAGGATTGGTACCGCCCCGATCTACAGGCACTGATCGTTGTTGGGGATATCGACGTAAACCAGATGGAGGTCAGCATCAGGCAAAAATTTAGTGACCTTAAAAGTCCGCTTCATGAACGCTCCCGGACAGCATATAATGTGAAGCTTAACGGTAAAAATCACTTTATGGCGCTTACCGATAAAGAAATGACCTCGACAGTGGCGCAGGTGATAGTTAAACTCCCCGGTACAGGGCTAAAAACAACAGCCGACTATCGCCAGGCCATCACCCGGCAATTGTTTAATATCATAATAGATGAAAGGCTGAACGATAGAAAACATCAACCAGAACCTCCGTTCATCAATGCATCAATAGGAGCAGGGGAGCTGCTGGGCGGCGTAGATCAACTTTCGGTACAGGTTGAAGCCAACCCCGGTCAACTGGAAAAAGGGTTTAAGGCAGTTTGGCAGGAGGTTTACCGGGTAAAAAGCCTGGGCTTTACCCAAACCGAATTTGAACGCGCCAAACAAAGCTACCTGAGTAAAATGGAAGCCACTTTAAAAGAGCGGAACAAAGTAAATTCGGATAGTTATGTTAACGAGTATCTGCAATACTTTTTAAAAGGCATCGCTTCGCCGGGTATTGAGTATGAGTACGCCCTGATAAAAAAAGATTTGCCGGGTATTGATCTTCAGGAGTTAAACCAGCTGGCCAATATTATGATCAAAGCAACCGACAGGGATATCCTGATCCAGGCACCTAAAAGTAGCCGCTCATCTTTACCAAACGAAAGCAAAGTAATTGAATGGATGCATACGGTTGAGCAGGAAAAGCAATCGCAGTATGTTGACCGGGTAAGCGATAAGCCTTTGCTGAGCTCGTTACCACAAGGTGGCAGCATATTAAGTAGCCAAACGGATAACGCCCTTAACATCACAACTATCGAACTTGCCAACCATATAAAGGTTGTACTTAAGCCGACTGTTTTTAAAGATAACCAGATATTGTTTAATGGCTTTGCTCCGGGAGGTACTTCTGTTTATAACGATGGCGATTACCAATCTGCAGCTAACGCTACTGCTATCGTATCCTCATTTGGAGCCGGCAATTACAGCGCGGTTGAACTGGCTAAATTTATGGCAGATAAACAGTTTGCCGTGAAAATGTTTATGGGCGAAAGAACACAAGGCGTAAGCGGATCAGCAACACCGGCCGATCTTGAAAACGCTTTAAAGCTGCTTTACGCTTATTACACCCAACCCAGAAAAGACCGGGATTTATTTAATGGTTTAATAAGCCGGGCGAAGGCAGGCCTTGTAAATCGTGCAAATTCGCCGGGAGGTGTTTTTCAGGATACCGTGAACGCTGTGCTGGGTAACCATAATATCCGCAGAACCGGGCCGAGCTTAAAAAAAATAGAACAGATCGATTTGGATAAGGCCTTTGATATTTATCGCCAAAGTTTTGGCAATGCGGGGGGTACTACTTTCACTTTTGTTGGCAGTTTTGATGTAAAAACTATCCAGCAATTGCTGGTGAAATATCTGGGAAGCCTGCCTGCTTTGGATAAACCGGCTGATGCTAAAGATCTGGGCATACATATCCCCGAAGGAAAGCAGGAGGTACGTGTTAATAAAGGTTCAGAGCCAAAATCGACCGTTATGTTGGTATGGTCAGGCGAGTTTGATTATAACCAGGCAAACCTATTTGCAATGGATGCCATGAAAGAGGCGCTGGAGATACGTTTACTGGAAAGGTTACGTGAAGAAGAAAGCGGGGTGTATTCGCCAACAGTATCTTTAAACATAGCTAAGCTACCGCAATCGAGATTTTCGCTTATTGTCAACTTCGGCTGCGCACCGCAAAATACCGATAAGCTTATAGCTTCGGCATTGGATGAAGTTGATAAGCTTACAAAAAACGGTCCCAACCAGGTTAATATTGATAAATGGCGTGCCGAGCTTAACCGGAGTAACGAAACCGAGATGCAAACCAATACCTGGTGGCTCGCCTACATCAACGGTCAACAACAAAACTCGGAAGCTTTGAACCAACTGGATACTTTTCCGGCATTGATCAATGCCGTGAGTGTTGATGATGTCAAAAATATGGCTGCTAAAAACATCAATGGTAAAAACCTAATCAGGCTTATTCTTTTGCCCGAAGCGCTTCCTTTTTAATAAAAGTTCAGTAAATCAGCTCATCGTTCTTTATCGTTTTTCATATAGTAAAATGAGATCAGTTTAGCAGTTTCAGCGCATCCATTTGAGCTAATGGATGCGTTTTTTCAACAATGTGGTTCCAACCTAATGTTTGTGCTGAAAATCAGAATTGATTTTTTGGCTGGAAGATATGTTAAACCGAAAAAAACGATGGTTTGTTAAGCGTTTTCCGGAAAATATCCGGTTTTTTTCAAACTCGTTGATACTGAAATTTGGTTACCTGAAATTTACGGTCAGTTTATAATTAAAACTATGGTGAAGGAATTGATATACGCAGAAATAAGTCCCGAAATTCGAAATAAATTCGATCAACTATGGCATATGGTGGGCAATACCCCAATGCTCGAATTGCATTTTGAATACCGGGGCAAACCGGGAAGTATTTTTGTAAAGTGCGAAAATTACAATCTTACCGGGAGTGTGAAGGATAGGATGGCTTTGTACATTCTGCACCAGGCATATAATCAGGGCAAAATCAAAACTACAGACACTATCGTTGAGGCTACAAGTGGAAATACAGGTATCGCGTTCTCCGCAATAGGAAAAGCTTTGGGGCACAATGTTATTATCATGATGCCCGATTGGTTGAGCCGCGAGCGTATTGATATCATCAAAAGCCTTGGTGCAAAAATAAAACTGGTTAGCAAACAGGAGGGTGGCTTTTTAGGCAGCATCCGCCTTGCCGAAGCCATGGCCCAGGTATCCGATAAGTATTTTCTTCCCCGCCAGTTCGAAAATACTTTTAATGCTGAAGCCCACCAATTAACTACCGGCCCCGAGATATGGGAACAGTTAAAAACAGTAGGTAAAACGCCCGACGCTTTTGTTGCCGGTGTTGGTACCGGGGGCACGGTAATGGGAACGGGCGCTTACTTAAAGCAGATGAACCCTGGCATCTTCATCCATCCGCTTGAGCCGGCTGAAAGCCCAACCCTAACCACAGGTTACAAAGTGGGTAGCCACCGGATCCAGGGAATTTCGGACGAGTTTATACCTCAAATTGTAAAGCTCGATGAATTATCAGAAGTAGTACAGGCGAATGATGGCGACGCGATATTGATGGCCCAGAAACTTTCAAGTCAGCTGGGGTTGGCTGTAGGCATATCATCGGGTGCTAACGTTATCGGCGCTATCAAACTAAAACAACAGCTTGGCGAAAATGCTACCGTGGTGACCCTCCTTTGTGATAGTAACAAGAAATACCTGAGCACAGACCTGGTTAGGGACGAGCCTGTTCGGGATGAATACATATCCAGCTTCACCACCTTCAAAAACTACACCCCCATGAGCCGCCTGGCAGCTCATCCATTTATTAACGAGATAACTAAAACCAAACAAACTATATGAAAAAATTAACAATACTTGCCGCATGCCTGCTATTGGGCAGCATGGTTAAAGCACAGATATTACAACCTGTACACTGGAGTTACGCGGCAAAGAAAATAAGCGCGACCGAAGCTGTTGTATTTATGAAGGCCACCATTGATGAGGGCTGGCACATTTACTCGCAAAATGTAAAAGATGGCGGCCCGATAAAAACCAGCTTCACGTTTAAAAAATCGACAGATTACACACCGGTTGGTAAACCCACCGAACCAACCCCGATAAGCCGGATGGAGAAAACGTTCGGCATGGAAGTTAGCTATTTTGAAAAGAGCGTCATTTTCCAACAAAAAGTAAAACTTAAGAAAGGAAAAGCAACAATCAACGGTAGCCTGGAATACATGACCTGCAACGATCAGAAATGTTTACCACCCGAGGATATCGACTTCAGCATCCCTGTAAAATAATCTCAATCATTTAAGGTGTTTAAACAAATTATAACAGCCAAAATGGCTTTATCAATGTTAAGTAATAAGCGTATTTTATCGGTAAGCATCATTGGTTTATTGGTGCTACTCACGCTTAGTTCGTTTTGTTGCATGCCGCATGAAACGCCGGATACAGTATCAAGTGCTGATTTGACTTTCACACCGGTACAGCAGCCAAAAGCGCCCGTAGTTACAGCTCCAAAAGCAAGTAACGATGGTAAACCAAAAGTTATACAGGCCCCAAAAAACACAACCCAACCGGTAGGTAAGCAAAAAAGCCAAAAAACCTTATGGGCAATTTTTTTAGCTGGATTGGCGGGTGGTTTTGCTGCCCTGCTTATGCCCTGCATATTCCCCATGCTGCCCTTTACGGTAAGCTATTTCACCAAGCAATCGCATTCCCGGTCAAAGGCTATACGGATGGCTGTTTTTTATGGCTTAAGTATCATCGCCATTTACGTAGTGTTAGGCTTAGTGATCACTATGATTTTTGGTGCCGACGCGCTCAATAACCTGGCAACCAATGGCGTATTTAACTTATTGTTTTTTGCACTGCTGGTTGTTTTTGCCACTTCATTTTTTGGCGCGTTCGAGATCACTTTACCTAATAGCTGGGTAAATAAAATGGATCAAAATGCCGATAAGGGTGGCGTGTTAGGCCTCTTTTTTATGGCTGCCACCTTATCGCTGGTTTCATTTAGCTGCACCGGGCCGATTATTGGTACATTACTGGTACAGGCAGCTGTGAGTGGTGCCTTGCTGGGGCCTGCAATTGGCATGTTTGGGTTTTCGCTGGCTTTGGCTTTGCCGTTTACACTGTTTGCCATGTTTCCATCGTTACTTAAATCACTGCCGCAATCGGGTGGTTGGTTAAATAGCGTGAAGGTGGTGCTTGGCTTTTTAGAACTGGCACTTTCGCTCAAGTTTTTAAGTAATGTTGATCTGGCTTACCACTGGCATTGGTTTGACAGGGAAGTGTACCTCGCTTTATGGATTGTGATTTTTGCGCTGATGGGTTTCTACCTGTTGGGTAAACTGTCCTTTGCGCATGATAGCGTTGTAAAGCATATCTCGGTAATGAGGTTGTTCCTGGCTATACTCATCCTGTCGTTTACAGTGTATATGGTTCCTGGTTTATGGGGCGCTCCGCTAAAAGCTATCAGCGGTTTTTTACCTCCAAAAGCCACACAAGATTTTGATCTTAGTAATTCATCACCTACATCAACATCGATCCAAAGCGATGCCCATCCTCAAAAATACGTGTCGCTGTTTGATAAGCCAAAGGGCTTCAATCCATTTTTTGATTATGATGAAGGAATAGCTTATGCTAAAAAAGTGAATAAGCCTGTCATGATCGATTTTACAGGCCATGCATGTGTTAACTGCCGCAAAATGGAAGAAAACATCTGGCCAGATGCGCAGGTTTCGCAAGCCATCAATCAAAATTGTGTGCTGATACAGCTTTATGTAGATGATAAAACTGATCTGGCTACCACTGAGCAAACAGTTACCCCCGAGGGCCGTAAAATAAAAACTATCGGCAACAAATGGAGCTATCTGCAAACCTCACGTTTTCAGGCTAATTCACAGCCATTTTATGTGCTGCTTGATCCGAAAACCGAGCAGGTACTTGTAGCACCGCAGGGGGCTGATTACAATGCAGTCAGCTTTTACAAATTTTTAAAAAGCGGTTTAGACGCATATCGCCAATAATCTTCATTTCGTTCTTTTAAAATAAGTTTAGTTAATAGAAAAGCACCCGGAAGAGGGTGCTTTTTTTATGCTTTATTACAACTGGTTTATATAAAGATGCAGGTTAAATAGGGTAGGCTGTCTCGCTTTTGGTTTCAGATAAAACAAAAAAACTCTGCACAGTGGTAATATTGGGCAGGGTAGCTAACTTATGCCGATAAAACTCATGATAGCTATCCATATCTGCAGTAACAATCCGTAAAACAAAATCAAAAGTACCTGTCATCTGAAAGCACTCCATAACCTCCGGAAAGGTGATCACCTTTTTTTCGAAAGTACTTAAAGTTTCAAACGTATGATCGTTCAGCAGTACTTGCGTAAAAGCAAGCAGGTTTTTATTAACCTTCTTCCTATCTAAAATGGCTACTGTTTTCAGGATATATCCTTCCTGCTTTAAACGCCTGATGCGCTCATGAACGGTAGATACCGATTTTCGCAGCTTGAAGGCAATTTCTTTATGAGTTAATTCAGCGTCTTTTTGTAATATGTTCAGGATATCAAAATCTGTTTTATCTAAGTTACTCATGCCTGCGGGTGGAAACGCCCTTATCGGATAACGATAAAAGCGCCTATAAATATACTCGTTTTTACTGAATTGGTACGAACAAAAAGGCTGCACCACTTGTGTGATGCAGCTTTTTTGTTAATCTGCCAATTTAAAAAAGGCAGTATCAAACCTGGTCTATTTGTTTGATAAAATATAATCTGTCAAAATCTGACCTGCTTCTCTTTTGGTAAAATCCAGATCATCTTTTTTGCCGTTGGTTTCGCCTTTTTTTAGGGTTGGTAAGCCCATGGCTTTGCGTATTAAATTATCCCGGTTACGCGCCGCTGCTTCATTAGTTTCGCGTTGCTTTTTAAAATCGGTTTCAGTTAAACTGATGTTTTTTACCATCTCGTTCCTGTTCAGGTAAGCTATCATATCGGTAAAGTACTGGTACGCCGGGCTGCTTTTAGCGCGCTCGTTATGCAACTTTGTTAAGCTGGGGATGATATTGTCGAAACTTCCAACCGGTTTGTAGTCTGTTTTGGCAATGGTGTCCCACGGTAATGCTGATGGCTCGGTATCTTCACCATATTTAGAGGCTTGTATCAAGCTTGGCAAATCAATATCTGGCGTAACACCTTTATGTTGGGTTGAACTACCTGTAATGCGATAAAACTTGGCCATGGTTAAGTTAAGCTGTCCAAATTTATTACCTTCCGGGCTATCTGCAGCCGAATCTTCATTAGTGTTTGCAACGGCGCGATCAAGGCTAAGCTGTGTTTGTACAGTTCCTTTACCGTAGGTTTGTGACCCTAAAATCAATCCGCGACCGTAATCCTGTATCGCGGCCGCGAAAATTTCGGAAGCCGAAGCGCTATAACGGTCAACCACTACAGCCAGCGGACCGGCATAAGTAACACTTGTATCCCTATCCTGGTCAACCTGGACCTGGCCGCGGGTATTCCGTACCTGCACTACCGGCCCTGATTTAATGAATAAGCCGGTTAACGCTATTGCCTCGGTTAATGAACCGCCGCCATCCTGCCGCAGATCTATCATCACACCATCAACCTTCATGGCTTTCAGGGTATCAAGTATCAGCTTTACATCGCGGGTGGTGCTTTTATAGTTCTGGTTTCCGGCCTCGTAAGCCTTAAAATCCATGTAGAAGGATGGAATTGTAATTACGCCTATTTTTGTTGTTTTTCCATTGGTATTGTAGGTGCGGATCTCCTTTTTTGCCGATTGCTCTTCCAATATCACCTTGTCGCGTACGATGTCAACGATGGTAGGTTCGTCGGTAGCGCTTTTGCCTTTGGGTAACAGTTTTAGCCTCACAACAGATCCTTTTTGGCCACGGATCACCGATACAGCGTTTTCGAGTCTCCAGCCAACTATATCTTCAAATTCGCCATCTTTTCCCTGGGCCACCGCAAGGATACGGTCGTTAATACCAACCTGTTTGCTTTTGGCCGCCGGGCCGCCCGCTGTTAGTGCGCTGATGGTTACATATTCATCTTCAATGCCCAAAGTAGCACCAATACCCTCTAACGACCGGGCCATTTGTATATTAAACTGCTGGGCGTAAAAAGGATTAAAATAATTGGTATGCGGATCGACTGAATTGGTAAACGCGCCCATGAATATCTGGAAAACATCCTGCCCGGTCATCTTTTCTGCCTGGTCTAAAAGGCTTTGGTAGCGTTTTTTAAGCGTTTGCTTGTTTTTATCCATATCGGCAACAACCACACTCAGGTTCAGCAGATCGTACTTAACGCGTTTGCGCCAGTTCTCGTCCATTTCCTGTTGTGTTTTAATAAATGGAAGGTCCCTCCTGTCGTAAACGTAAGTTTCTTTTTTGTTGAGATCGGTGTTTTTATCTAATAATGATAACGCATATGTCCATCGTTCTTTAAAACGTTTTTGGTAAACGTTAAAAATGCCGAAAGCACCAGCTAACTCGCCTGCCTTAATATTATCATCCAGCTTGTATTTTAGTTTATCAAACTCGTCAACATCGGCAGCCAATAAATAATTGTGATTAATATCCAGGCTTTTGATGTAACGGTCGTAGATAAGTGCCGAGATCGAATCGTTAAGGGTGATACTTTTATAATTGGCTGTGGTTATCAGTTTGGATACTATCCTGGAGGCCTCTGCTTGCTTATCATCGGGATGAAGCTGGCCTGCTGCATTTTGGGCATTCAGGTTTTTGGGTGCAGTGAAAATAAGCAGCCCAAAAATTGAAAGTAACGGAATTGATTTTTTTAACATATTGTTTTTTAACTGAGTTTGTGGGAAGTGCCGCTGTGTTTTTTACGTAACAAGTAAGTATTAATTAATTCAAGTTGCTCAAAAGAATGGAATCTATAAACGTCCGGTTTTTAGGTCTTAAAAGGTGGATGCCAATTGCAGAGCCTGATAAGCATTCACAATTCCCCCTGTACGGCATAACTCGGTAAAGGGAACTTCTTTGTTATCAAGCAATACCTTATGATCCACCTTAACCACACTTTGCAAAATAATATCTTTTACCTGCTGGGCCTTAAGTTTTGGGTAATACTCACGGATCAATGCCGCCAAACCTACCACTACGGGGCAAGCCATGCTGGTACCGTCAAAATAAGCATATTTGGAGCCTGGTATACTGCTGTAAATTTGCACCCCGGGAGCAAAAACGTCTACAGCGGTTTTGCCGTAATTAGAAAACGGTGCTTTGAGCAGGGCATCATCTTTATGCGCTGAAGCACCTACAACGATCCAGGCCCCTGCTTCGCTACCATTTGCATATTTACGATTGGGAAAG
>NZ_DASVOB010000757.1:0-3118 GCF_036383575.1 Mucilaginibacter sp. | reverse complement strand
TTCACCTCATAAACCCTCAACCAAAATCATTAGCTTTGATTATACCAATTAAGCTACTCTATGAAATTAGTATCCTATAAAACTGAAGACCGCGAACATCTTGGTGTTTTTGTTAATGGCCACATCTATAATTTAAACTCCTGCGATAAGCTGATCCCCGATAATATGAATGAATTTTTATGGGGAGGGCCCGAACTGATGGAGCATGCCGCACGGGCTAATGAAGATATCCGTTCGGGAAAGATAGAGGCTAAGGAAGAATTGTTTTTTGAGTTGACGGCCCCGGTGCCGCACCCAACATCATGCCGCGATGGTTATGCGTTCAGGCAGCACGTGGCGTCGGCAAGGCGTAACCGAAAGCTGGATATGATACCGGAGTTTGACCAGTACCCTATATTTTATTTTACCAATCACAATGCCATACAAGGCCCCGGCGAAATTGAATGTATGCCCGATCATTTTCAAAAGCTCGATTTTGAGCTGGAAGTGGCCGTGGTGCTCAATAAAAAAGGCCGTAACATTACAGCAGCTGAAGCCGATAGTTTTATAGCAGGATATATGATCATGAACGATATGAGCGCCCGTACCTTACAAATGGAAGAGATGCTGCTGAACCTTGGCCCAGCAAAGGGCAAGGATTTTTCGACAGTGATTGGTCCGTGGCTGGTGACTCCTGATGAACTGGAGCAATACAAAGTGCCTGCGAAACCCGGGCATACAGGGAATGCTTATAATCTTGAAATGAAATGCGTGGTGAATGGCAAACAGGTATCGGCAGGTAATATGGCTGATATGGACTGGACTTTTGCAGAGATCATTGAGCGCGCTGCCTATGGTTGTGATGTTTTGCCTGGCGATGTGATAGGTTCGGGCACGGTTGGTACCGGTTGCTTCCTTGAACTGAATGGCACCGGTGTACTCAATAACGCCGACTATGAACCGCAATGGCTGCAACCCGGCGACCTGGTTGAAATGGAGATCACCGGATTGGGCATGTTGGGTAATATTATTGAGAAAGCTGATAGTGATTTTTCGATTTTGAAGCTGAAGAAATAGACCAATAATATCCCAAGTCATTGCAAATAATTATGTCATTGCGAGCGCAGCGTGGCAACCGCACGTAAGCAAAGCCGCTCTGTATAGTATGCGATTGCCACGCTGCGCTCGCAATGACATGTTTTATAATATTTTATCCATGCCCACCATTAACATATCCGATCTTTCGCCTGTTCAACTTCAAAGCTACCTGAATTTTGCGGTAGCACCACGACCGATTTGCCTGGCCTCTACAGTTGATAAGGCCGGGAATATTAATCTGAGCCCTTTCAGCTATTTTAATATTTTCAGCGTTAATCCGCCCATTTGTGTATTCTCGCCATCGCGCAGGGTGAGGGATAATACCACGAAACATACACTCGAAAATATCAGGGAAGTGCCCGAATGTGTGATCAATATCGTTAATCACGATATGGTGCAGCAAACTTCGCTCTCGAGTGTAGAATATCCGCAGGGCATTAATGAGTTTATCAAATCAGGATTAACACCGGTACCGTCGCAATTGGTGAAACCGCCTCGCGTGGCCGAATCATATGTACAGCTGGAATGTGTGGTGAATGAGGTAATTGAATTGGGGCAAAGTTATGGCGCCGGGAACCTTGTACTTGCCGAAATTAAGCTGATCCACATCAGCGATGCCGTTTTAGACGCAGACGGCAAAATAGACCAGGCAAAAATAGACCTGGTAGCCCGCCTCGGCGGAGATTGGTATTGTCGTGTTACTAAAGACAACCTGTTTAAAGTAGCCAAACCAAACACTAAAATTGGTATAGGGGTTGATGCACTGCCTTATGCTATCCGTAATTCAAGGGTGCTTACCGGTAATAACCTCGGACAGTTGGGTAATTTGGAAGCCATACCTACCGATGAAGCTATCGAAGTATTTGCGCTTACTCCCGAAATAAAAGAAGTACTTGACGCCACCATCGGCGATAGCCAAACACGAGAGTTGCAGTTACACTTAAAAGCCAAACAACTACTTGATGAGGAAAGGGTAGTGGAGGCTTTAACGGTGTTGTTGATGGAATGAGGTGTGATCTGTGGACAACAAACAATTTTATGTCATTGCGAGGAGGAACGACGAAGCAATCGCATACTATACAGAGCGACTCTGCTTCCGTGCGATTGCCACGCTACGCTCGCAATGACATAGTTTTTATTATGTATAATGTGCTTTTTTATAGTTTATTCGTGCTTCAAAATTATCAAAAAGCATAATTGTTTCCCTTGATATGATACTCCACAGGTATCTGCTGTTCCTCAAACAGATCGTATCCCGGTTTAAGTGTACGCCAAAAATAGACCTGGTTAGGATAGTAAGCGCTATAAAGTTTCAGACGCGCATTGTCCATCCGGAACGGGAAAATGTCAACACGTATCTGTTTTTGACCGGTGGTAAATGCCTCGTAAACCAGGGTGTAAATTTCTTCGATCCGGGCATCGGTCATGGCATAACAACCGATAGATGCACAATGACCGTGAACCATAATAGCATTGCCGGTATAGCCTTTTAATTGCTCAACTTTGTTAGGATAACCAACATTAATGGCCAGGTAATAATTACTTACCGGGTTAAGCTGTTTTGGTTCGATGGTATAAAATCCCTCCGGACTTTTGCCGTCACCGTTACGGGTTTTGGTACCTAAACCACCAGAGTATGAACATACATCATAACTCTTGAACAACTCGTATTTTTTACCCGATTGCACCCAAACCTCCAGCATACTGATGTCTTTAATGATGCGGATGTAGATAGAACTATGAGTTTTAAAGCCTCTGTCTTTAAGTTCTTTCTGAAGCTTAGGCCATACTTTGGCGCGAACATCGCCGGCCCGTTTGCTATCGGGGATCTCGGGTTTTGGAAGTGCTATCAACAGGAGTGACAGCAGCAGGGTAATCAGTTTAGGCATTGGTTAGATTGTTAACTATGATTATAGTTAACGCGGCTATGAGAAATAAATTATTGAAGTTATGCGAAAATATTAACCATCGTCATTGCGAGGTACGAAGCAATCGCGAACTGTACAGAATGACCAAGCAAGTCTCTCTGTATTTAGGGGAT
>NZ_DASVOB010000756.1:0-4011 GCF_036383575.1 Mucilaginibacter sp. | reverse complement strand
CAGCAACTTCCGTAAGCCCCGTACAGGTTAAAAGCTTAAAAAGCAACCTGGAGCTGAAAGTAAATACCTGGGATGAGTTTTATGAGATACATGGTATTTTTAATATAGATGGTTTGCTTTATGATGTAAAGGATCTCGACGTTAAGTATACCTATTTTATCAGTACGGGCAACACGCTTTATCTTATTGAAAGCCTGCAGGTTTTAAACGTAATCGACTTACTGAAAAAGAAACAGGGCAGTTTGCAAGTGCATAAAAGTAAGTTTGCCGAGCTAAAATCGCACCTGCTTAACAAACTGGAGAACAAGCTCCACATCGACTATACCTACATTAAGCCCGCAACACAGGAGCAGATAAAAAAAGAGGGCTTTGATCAGCCCGCCGAAAAGATCATTTACCTATCGGATTTTGGCGCTCATGTCATGATCATCCCGGTGATGCGTTACGGTGAGGCCGAGATCCCTATCCGCACACAAAGGCAGATCTACGGCACCGACGAAAAAGGTAACCAGTTTATGGTTAAACGCCGCGATAATGAGGAAATAGCCTTTACAGCCTTGCTTGTAAAGCAACATCCCTATTTTAACGAGCAACTGGATAATGACCTCGATTATTTCTACCTCCATAAAAGGAACTTTTTAGATGAAGAGTGGTTTTTGAATGTATTTGAAGAATGGCATAACTATAACATCGAAATACTGGGTTTTAACGAATTAGAGGGCAATAAGCTAAATCCTCATAAAGTAAAAATCACTATCAATGTAGTGAGCGGAATTAACTGGTTCAATACGGTTATCGATTTAAAATTTGGCAAAAAAAGGGCTTCGTTAAAACAGGTACACCAGGCTGTAAAAAACAAAAACAAATATGTACGGCTTGATGACGGTACCCAGGGGATTTTGCCTGCCGAATGGATAGAGAAATTCACCCACTATTTTAATTCGGGCGAGATCTCTGACGAGGATACGCTGCACACCTCAAAGAGTAATTACACTGCCATACAGCAATATTACGATGAGGAGATGCTGGATGAGGATGTACGAAACGAGCTTGCCGTATACAATAGAAAACTTACCGATACCGAAATCATCAACGAAGTACCGGTGCCTCCGGGATTGAACGGGACGCTCCGCGCCTATCAGCACCAGGGATTAAACTGGTTAAACTTTTTGGATAACCTGAATTTTGGAGGCTGCCTTGCCGATGATATGGGTTTGGGTAAAAGCATCCAGGTAATTGCCTTTATACTTTTGCAGCGGCATAAGGCTAAAAATAACACCAACCTTATTGTGGTACCAACTTCGCTCCTGTTTAACTGGCAGCAGGAAGTACAAAAATTTGCACCTTCTATCAGCATTCATACTATTTATGGCGCCGAACGGCTTAAGCATACCAAACACCTGCACCAATACGAGATCGTGCTTACCTCCTACGGTACTTTACTATCGGATATTAATTTCCTGAAGGATTTTAATTTTAACTATGTTTTCCTTGATGAATCGCAGAATATCAAGAATCCCGAATCGCAGCGTTACAAGGCTGTACGGTTGCTGAAGTCGCGCAATAAGATCACTATAACTGGCACCCCTGTCGAAAATAACACGTTCGATCTGTATGGTCAGCTTTCATTTGCCTGCCCGGGTTTGTTAGGAAGCAAACAGTACTTTAAAGATATTTATGCTGTTCCTATCGATAAATTTAAAGGCAGCAAACGCGCAGCCGAACTACAGGAAAAAGTAAAACCCTTCATCCTCAGGCGTACCAAGCAACAGGTAGCCGCCGAGCTTCCCGAAAAAACTGAAATGGTGTTGTACTGCGAAATGAAGCAGGAACAGCGCCATATTTATGACTCGTACGAGAAAGAATTTAGAGAGTATATCTCGGCCACGACAAATGAGGAACTGAAAAAAAGTTCCATGAACGTATTAAAAGGCCTGAATAAATTAAGGCAGATCTGTGATTCGCCGATGTTAATCAAAGGCGAAAAGATGCCGGGGGATGCATCGGCCAAACTGGAGATGCTGATTGAAGAGATAGAGAGTAAAAAGCATCAGCACAAGATCCTCATATTTTCGCAATTTGTTTCGATGCTCGACTTGATCCGTAAGGAATTAAGTTCCCGGGAGATCCGCTTTTCATACCTCACCGGTCAAACCCGCAGACGCGAACAGGTGGTTAACGAGTTTCAAAATGATCCCGAAGTCAGGGTATTCCTGATTAGTCTTAAAGCAGGCGGTACCGGGCTTAATTTAACAGAAGCCGATTACGTTTATCTCGTTGATCCCTGGTGGAACCCGGCCGTCGAAAACCAGGCTATAGATCGTTGCCACCGTATAGGCCAGGATAAAAAAATTGTGGCTGTGCGATTGATTTGCTCCGGCACTATCGAAGAAAAGATCATGGTGATACAGCAATCGAAAAAGGATATTGCCAATACCCTGATCAAACCCGATAGCACCGTTACCAGTTCACTTTCAAAAGATGACCTGCTCGATCTTTTGAATTAGTAGAAAACAGCACCGATCTGCCGACAATAATCGTCGCTTCTTTCTCTATAATTACGATCAGGCTTTTGATTTTCGTAATAACGGCAGCACTAAAAAGGTAACAAGACAATGTGCTACCAACGACAGGCCAAAAGTAAATAGCAGGATATATGATCTCTTCACCCAGGTATCAAAATAATCAAGAAATCCTGACTGATTAGTACCGTTGAACAATGTAGCTAAAGCAAAAACAGATAAGCCCGTAAGCCATAGTGTTAAATGCGAGTAAAAATATCGCGGAGAGATCAGGCTCGCATTTGAAAATGAAGTAAATAACAAAAATACGTGAGTAATAAAAAGAATAACTGCAACTGAAATAAGGATATAAAGCATATTAAATATTTAAACATTGAAGATAATACTTTGACTAATACAACCAAAAGTTTTACGTCATCTTTTTTTATTTAATAGTAGATAAACTATTCTATTGGATCCGGAGGCGATGGCTTTGCCGGATCATACACAGCTACTGCTACCCGCGAATCGGCACAGCCATAGTATAGAAACCACTTCTTTTTAAAGTATACCATTCCCTCAATAAAAACTGTTCCGTTAACATATTGGCCGCTTTTCTCGAATGGCTCCATCGGTCTCAAGAACGGAACATCAAGTCGCGTTTTGAATTTAGAAGGATCATTTGCATCAAATAAGGCCTGCCCTGCGCAGTACGAATTGGCGTTGAACCTGGTGCCCCTGCCTGCAGCCGGTTTGTTTTTGCCATTATAAAACAAGATCACACCGTTTTTAGTCATCAACGCCGGAGGTCCGCATTCAGTTAAATCACTATCAAAATAACCGTCGCGCGGCGACATAAGTTCTTTTAACTCTCCTTTATCGTCAACAACCGGCGACCAATCGACCAGATTTGTAGATGTAGCAGCGTACACATGATGTTCGCCCCAGTACAGCCAGTATTTTCCATTTGTCTTGATAACCACCTGCTTGCCGTTAACTACCTCGGTTAGTATAGAAGCTGATTTACTGGCGATATTGAAGAACTTGCCATGGTAGGCTGTTTCAAATATCGGCCCGTGCTTTTTCCAGCGGATCAGATCTTTTGAGGTAGCTACACCTAATCTTGGCAAATCGCGGTTCCATTCGGTGTAAAAAACCACATAGGTTCCTTCGGGCGTAACAGCTACACGAGGGTCTTCGCAACCACCGGGCCATTCATACTTTTTAGCGATATCATTGTCTGGATAAAGAACCGGGGCTTTCCTCCGGGTAAAATTGATGCCATCGTTACTTTCGGCATAGCCTACACGTGAGGTACGAAAGCCAATGCCTATACCATACAGGTCCTCGGCCCGGTACAGCACTATTATTTTGTTTTTTTTCAGAGTCGCCGCCGGGTTAAAAGTGTCATTAGCCTCCCACTGAACCTGTTTTTTACTCATAGGGTCAAGGAAACGGGATGCAGTATCCGGCGATATGATGGGGTTAATATTTGCAGGCCGGGCAAACC
>NZ_DASVOB010000755.1:0-4401 GCF_036383575.1 Mucilaginibacter sp. | reverse complement strand
CTGCGACGGCAAAACCTATGGCTGCTTTCGTCCGCATGTCATCTACAATAAAAAAACAAAACGCTATGTGCTATGGATCAACGTTTATGACAACCGTGTAGGCTACCGGGTATTTACAAGTAAAACCCCGGCTGGCCCTTTCACTGAAGTTAAAGAACCAATCCTGGCTGTGAACAGCAAAATGCCGGTAGCTGGCCTAAACAACGGCGACCATGATACTTTTGTTGATGATGACGGCACAGCTTACTTGGCTTATACCGACTGGCGTACCAAAGGAAGTATCGTGATTGAAAAACTCAGCGCCGACTATTTAACCGGTGCCGGACAATATATAAAATCAGTTACCAATGGTAATACCGAGGCCCCTGCCCTGTTCAAGCGCAAAGGCAAATATTATCTCATTTATTCCGACCCTAATTGTGGGTATTGTTCTGGCACAGGAGCATCTTACCGTATGGCATTGTCGCCATTAGGGCCATGGTCGGAAGGGATAAAAATCAGTGATAACTCCTGCGGAGGGCAGCCGTCGTTTGTATCAACTATTAAACTGAACTCAGAAACTATTTTCCTTTTTGGCAGTGATTTGTGGAATAACGCTGCAAAAAATGAAGCACTTGCCAACTTTTATTGGGCTCCGTTAACCTTTGCTGCCGATGGCTCTATCAATCCAATGAAATGCGAGCAAACAGCAAGCTTTACCAAAAGCTCCACTCCTAATAGACCGGCCGAAGATTTTACAACAGGCTGCGATATCGGTAAAAATACACAGCACCTACAAACTTTTACCGCGGCAAAAAGCGGCACTTTAACCAGGATCAGCTTCGCCACTTTTCAAACCGGTTATCCAGATGCGGGCTTGTCTGTCGAAGTGTTTGAGCTTGGCAATGCTGGGCAACCTGCAGGCAAAGCTTTGGCTTCTGTTACTTTGCCTGTTGATTCCATTTCATGGTCGGCAAGGAACGCCTTTGTAAATCCAAACATGCCTGTAACCGCTGGCAAGCGATATGCAGTTGTCATTAAATCGGCCACTACAAAGGGCTGTTTTGGTTTTGCTTATCGCGTTATTTTAACCGATCCAAATAATGTATCATCGATAAGCAATGACGGCGGGGCAAATTTTTCGGCAGAGAGAAACAGGGTGCTTAAACTCGAGGTTACTGTGCGGTAGAAACGAGTGTTGAAATAATGAATAAAAAAGTGAAGAATTTTGCGATTCCCTCCCCTGGGAGTGTAGGGAGGGGTTCGTCGATATCCCCATTCGTTTCCCATGGCGTACAAACCCCTCCCTGCCAACACACTTTTCAGCCGCACCCCTCCCGAGGGAGGGAATTGTTTAACTTATAGTTGCTTATCTTTTCATATAAACTATCAACGAAGCCTTAGCCAATAATTGCTTGCCCAGTAAATAGCCTGTTAATGCAGCGGTTGAGGCCTGCGTTGTGCCCAGCTTAGCTGTTTTTAAAGCATATACGGTAATGAGGTAACGGTGATCGCCCTCGCCAACGCCGGGGCATGGGCCCTGGTATCCGAAAACGCCCACATCGTTAATGCTTTGCAGGCTTCCTTGTGGGGCAATAGTGCTTTTAACATCACCGGCCCCTTGTTTTAGCTCATGAATATTTGCAGGTATATCCACAATAACCCAATGCCAAAAGCCGCTACCCGTTGGCGCATCCGGATCATACATGGTAACCGCGAAGCTTTGGGTACCCTCGGGCGCGTTGACCCAGCTTAGTTGCGGCGACTTATTACCGCCACTGCAACCAAAATTACCGGCAACAAATTCATTGCTGAACTGCCCGCCAAGATCTGCGCTTTTTAAGGTAAACGTTTGGGAACATGCAGCCTTAACTATCAAAAGGCTGATAAATAAAGAGAAAATCGTTTTCATCATAAACAATATTTAATTACACCACAAAGTTGGCTTTGCGCGCGATCATACTGTTATTGCAAACCGTTCAAATAGTATTGCAGGCGGCTCAAACTGCAATCTGCTGGCCGTAAGCCGCCGGGGTTACGCCGAACCTTTTCTTAAAAGCGGTATTAAAATTTGACAGGTTTTCATAGCCGTAAGTGTTATAAAGTTCACTCGCTTTCCGGCCTTTCTTCAGTTCGGTACAGGCCGATTCCAGTTTCCTGTCGCGGATATATTTTTGCGGGGGATAAGCCGTAAGCTTTCTCAAAATCGCGTTTAAATGACGACAGGCTGCGATTGGCCAAAAATGCCAGTTCATCAAGCGTAAGATTATTGAACAGATTATTTTCAACCAGTTTTTGCAGTGATAAACCAGTTGCATTTTGCCCTTCGCCAAACAAAGCAATCAACTGTGCCGGATATAGTTCATAAATGATGAGCAGCAATTCTTCCAGTTTATGAAGTGCTACCGGATATGAAAGTTGTTGCCCCGAATCAACCAAAGCTCTAACTCCCCGTAGATATTCATTAAGATATACTGTGTTTGAAAAGAGCACGTAAGGCGGTACGTCTGCCAATCTATTTTTTGTGGCGATGGCATGTTTTGAAAAAAAATCGGCTATCAACCTTTGCGGAAAAAAAACGATAAAGCTGCTGTATAATTCATCTCTTGAAGTCCCCTTTACCACATGCTCAGCAATCAGGGTGTTACCTTCGGGAATAAGCAAGCCCTGGCCGGGCCTAATGATGGTACAATCGGCATGACGGTAAAGTTCCTTTTGTCCGTTGAGTACAAAACTAATAGCACATTGGCTAAAAATCACCTGGTTTTTGAACAGGTCGCCCCGCTCCCGGTAGTATACAAAAGAGATCTCGCCCGCCTTAATCTGCGGTTTATCTTTAACTGCTTCGGGTACTGTTATAGCTTCCATTTGATGATTGTTAGGGGTAAAACCAATAGGTGTTCGGAAGATGAAGATCGGCTAAAATGCTGGTTAAAAAAGCCATGTCATTGCGAGGAGCGGCATGGACAAAAGCACTTGGGCGACGCGGCAATCCCGTAGCTATACAGGGCGAACATGCATTGGCTACGAGATTGCCGCGCTACGCTCGCAATGACATATTTTTTTAAATTAAAATAGAGATGATTTCATTTTCCAAACACCTATGGGGTAAAACTAACAATTATCAAATAAAAAAAGCGGAACGGCCAATCGCCGGTTCCGCTTAAACTGTAACAAAAACTATCTTTTACTTAACGCCGTTTGCTGCATCGATAATTACTTTGGCAACTGCTTCAGGCTGTGAAATGAAGATCACGTGGCTGCCTTTCACTTCGGTTATTTTAGCACCTGCACGTTTGTACATGGTACGCTCAACATCGGGCACAATGCTTTTGTCTTCGGTAGCCACTATGCCATAGCTTGGTTTGGTTTTCCAGGCGGCTTCGGTAATAGGGGTTACAAAACATTGAACCGAGGTTGGCCCTTGAGATGCAAACATAAAGTCGGCTTCAGACTTACTCAAATCACCGGCAAAACCACCATGAAATTTAGCTTTATCATAGTAAACAAAACCTTTATCATCCGGTGGAAGGATCCCATTCTCAGGAGCCGGAGGGGCCGACTGCACCCATTTTATGGTATTTTCGCCTTTATCGGGCGCAAAAGCGGCGATGTAAACCAGTGCTACTACTTTTGAATTATTCCCGGCTTCGGTAATTACCGTACCGCCATAAGAGTGGCCAACCAAAACTGTTGGGCCATCCTGCTTGTCCAGGATCCGGTTAGCTGCATCAACATCGTCTTTAAGTGAGGTTAATGGATTTTGAACCACCGTAACATTGTAACCTTTTTTTGTAAGGATCTCATATACGGCCTTAAAGCCCGAACCATCGGCAAAAGCGCCATGTACCAATATAATGTTTTTGACGGGTGTACCCTGAGCGCTTGCATTGGGAGTAAAGGCAAATAAGCTGGTTGATAAAATAACTGCTGCAACTAAATATCTATTCAGGCAGGCTTTCAGTGATTTGGTGTTCATTGGTTTTCTGAGTTTACGTTTCATAAATAATGCTGTTGACAGCTCTATTCCAAAGCCCGTTCCAAAAACACAACAAACTAAATATCAGATATATAAATAAAAAAAGCCAATCACAATTAACGATATATCGAATTTATGTCGTGACTCTATCCGTATATCATAACCCACCTTATTCCTTTGCCATCGCCACAATATCCTTTCCGTCGAGGATCCAGCGGCCGGTACCGCGGTTCACCGTATTGATCATGGCTTTGCCAACTTCTTCCAGTGTGATAAAACCCTTAGGGTAAATAAGGCGACCGATGGGGTACATCCAACTGATGTATTTATAAAACGAAAGTGTATTTTTTGCCCCCTTAAAACTTTTCATAAATCCAGGCCTGAAGTTAAATACTTGCTTAAAGGGCAATTTCATGAGGTCATTTTCGGTTTTGCCTTTTACA
>NZ_DASVOB010000754.1:0-9952 GCF_036383575.1 Mucilaginibacter sp. | reverse complement strand
GGCATCCTGGGGGCCTTCGCTACACCATTCGAGAAACATATCCAAAAAGGTATCATCTGCTTCAGCTTCAATATAAACATCGCCATTGGGCTCATTCAATACAATGCCGCGTACGCCAAGCTGATCGGCAACCGCTTTGGTTGCTTTACGGTAAAAAACGCCCTGTACTTTGCCTTTAACTGTAATATTAAGATGTTTTATCATCAGTTTTGTTGGATATGAAATATTGCAAAGTTAACTTTTTTCATGCTAAGCAACCTGCTTTACTTAACAAGCGTACTTATTGTAAAACGACTATAGTTTAATTTGATTGATAAACGCTAAAAATCTATTTTATGAAAAAAATTATTTTTTTGGCACTGATCGTTGCTTTCACTGCCTTTTCGGCATTCGCGATTTTTAGCAACTGGAAAGTTAAAGGCGATGAAGCCCAGGTAACTTTTGAAGGCCACAGGGTAAGCGGCTCATTCAGTGGTTTAAAAGCCGAAATAACATTTGACAAAGACCATCCCGAGCAAGCTAAAATTTCAGCAACTATTGATGTTACTACGGCAGCAACCGGCTTCTTTATTAAAACCAGCCACGTAAAATCAGCCCTCGGCGCTGATGATTACCCAACCATTAAATTTGAATCAACCTCGGTATCAAAAAGCGGCAGCGGTTATGTTGCCAATGGCAAACTAACCATGAAAGGCAAAACCAATCCCGAAAGCATCCATTTTACTTTTGAGGACAAAGGCAATGAGGGAGTTTTTAAAGGCGATTTTAAAGTGCTGCCCCCTAAATATGGTATCGACAGGAGCGGAACACCTCCCGAGGTTACAATTCATTTGACAGTGCCGGTTAGTAAAGGGTAATATTTACACAAATACTTGTAAGTCGGACTACAATTTAATCGAATTACACGAATTACCTCTCCAAATATTCGTGTAATTCGATCTCATTCGAGATAATTAGTGACAAACTTTTATATCAATTTCTTCACTTTGGTTTCGGGGGTGATCTTAAATCCGTCGAGGCCGCTAATGAGGTTCAGGCCAGGGGTTTTGCCTGCTTCAAGCGTACCTTTCTCATCGTCGATGCCCAAATATTCGGCGCCGTTGCGGGTTCCCCATTCAATAAGGCGTGGTAAGCTTATGGATGGGAATTTTTGTTGAATAGCACGCATCTCGCTCAGGATACATAACTTACTGTTTGAAGCAAGGCTATCGGTACCAAGCGTAATGTTAAAACCCTGGTCAACAAAGAGGTCTATTTTAGGTAAACGTCCTTCAATATAAAGGTTTGCATTAGGACAAAAACACCAGTTTATCTTCCTGTCAAACCGTTTAATGAAGTAAATATCTTTTAGATTGGTGCAGGTGTTATGAACCAGTAAAACTTTTTGCTTATTGGAAAGTAGCGGGATAATGGATTGTACCGAGTTACGGGCCTGCGGCTTAAAGTAGGATATATCCATCCCAAAATGCTCGTACAATTCTAAAAACGCACCAAGTTTATAGCGGTAAAATTTATTCTCGTCCTCGCATTCCTGGTTATGGATGCTTAACAGGTTCTCATCGTTGGTATCACTGTGTTTTTTTATCAGCTTAAACAACTCCTTCGATACCGAATAAGGGGCATGGGGGGTTACAGAACATGAGCCGGGCTTAAATTCATTAAGCAAGGCCAGCGCTTTCTCAAAAACCTCGGCAGCCTTTTCGGGTAAAAAGCCAAAGGTTTCAACAAAAGTATGATAGTATAACTTGCTTTGTTTTTTCATCGCAACACTGTTATTGGTGTTGGATATATCGCCTACGGCTACTATGCCGTTGTCGTACATTTCCTGGTCGGCTTTGGCTATAGCATCAAGAACCTGCTGCTGGTCGGTGTTTCGTAAGGATTGTACATCTTTGATAAAATTCACCAAACCACCCTTGGGCTTTACTTTATCTTTTAAATGTGAAAGTTCGGTATGGCAATGAGTATTAATAAATCCGGGGCAGATAATGCCGCTTACCTGTTGCACGTGCCCGCTTGGAGGCTTATTGCTATCGGTAACAGCGATGATCTTACCCTGATCATCAACAGTGACTATTCCATTTTTAATCGGATCGGCATAAATAGGAAAAACGTAATCGGCTCTAAAACTTTTCATTAAAATTTAAACTTGGTATCGTAACACATAACGTTTTTCAAAACAAACTATCCTGCAAAATAAGTACAATTAACTTTTAGTTATTGTTTTTTATTGTGCCAAAAAGAATGACTTTAAAAAAAGATAGATTTTTTTAAATTTAAGTACTTTTGCACTGTGAACAATACAAAAGATAAAATTGACATCCGCAGCCTGACTCTGAATGCTTTACAGGAGCATTTTATCCGCATGGATGAAAAAGGCTTCAGGGCAAAACAGGTGTATGAATGGCTTTGGAAAAAATCTTGCTTTTCTTTCAACGAGATGAGCAATATTTCAAAAGAACTCCGTGCTAAACTGGATGCAAATTTTGTAATTAATAATGTAAAAATTAATTCCTCACAGGTTAGTGCTGATAAAACTATAAAAAATTCTTTTATTTTACACGATAACCATTTAATTGAGGGCGTTTTAATCCCTACTCCCGGCCGTATGACAGCCTGTGTATCATCGCAGGTGGGTTGCAGCCTTACCTGTAAATTTTGCGCTACCGGTTATATGGAACGCAAAAGGAACCTCAACCCCGATGAAATTTACGACCAGGTAGTTTTGATAGATAAGCAGGCCCGTGAAAATTACGATCAGCCTTTATCAAACATTGTTTACATGGGCATGGGCGAGCCATTGCTTAACTATGCCAACATGATGAAGTCTATCGAGCGCATCACTTCTGAAGATGGGCTTAATATGGCAGCCAAACGCATTACCGTATCAACTGCCGGTATTGCCAAAATGATCAAAAAACTGGGCGACGACCAGGTAAAATTCAACCTCGCCCTTTCCCTGCATGCGGCAAATGATGAAAAGCGCAATACCATTATGCCTATCAATGAGCAAAACTCGTTAAAGGCATTGGCCGAGGCATTGAAATATTACTATGCAAAAACCAAAAACCCGGTAACCTACGAGTACATTATTTTTGATGGTGTAAACGATGGCATTCAGGATGCGATAGAACTGGCCAAATTTTGCAAGCACCTGCCCTGCAAGGTTAATATCATTGAATATAATCCTATTGCCTTTGCCAGCTATATCAACGCGGGCGAAGATAAAGTTGAGGCTTTTGCCGACTACCTTACCAAACAGGGCATCAATACGCACCTGCGCAGAAGCCGTGGTAAGGACATTGATGCTGCCTGCGGACAACTTGCTATCAAAGAAAAAGACAAACTGGCCGAAGTTTAAAAAATCCGTCTTAAATTGAGGGCATGAAATTACTGCGTGCCTACCTTGCGGATTTTGCTGCCTTGTTATTCCCGGAGCTTTGCCCGGCTTGCCAGGCAAGTTTAGTGGCCGGTGAGCATATTCTTTGCAGTGACTGTCGCTTCAATTTACCTTTTACCAACTTTCATCAGCAGCCAACCAACATTGTAGCACAACAGTTTTGGGGTAAAATCAATATTGAAGCGGCTTACGCACTTTATTATTTCCATAAGGGCGGTAAGATCCAGAACCTGATGCACCACTTTAAATACAAAGGCATGCAACAAATAGGCAACCTGCTTGGCACCATAGCTGGTGCGCAGCTGGCCTCAAATAACATTTTTAATACTGCAGATATCATTATCCCCGTACCACTGCATAAACGCCGGCTGCGCGAACGCGGCTACAACCAAAGCGCCTGCTTTGCTCATGGCCTTGCCGAAAAGTTAAACGCGGTTGTTGATGAGCATAGCCTGGTGCGTACGGTGGCCACTAAAACACAAACCCAACGGTCGCGCTTTGCCCGGTTTGAAAATATGCAAAATGTATTCGCGGTTAAAGATCCGGCGGCACTTGAAGGCAAGCACGTTTTACTTGTTGATGATATCGTAACCACCGGCTCAACCCTTGAGGCTTGCGGGGCCGAATTACTGAAAGTGCCGGGATTAAAATTGAGTATAGCTACGATAGCTTATGCGGTGTAAGGTATTCCATTAGACCTGCCAGATGTAAAATCCAGACTTGCGAAGTTTTGTAAACTTCGTAAGTCTAAAAAAGGTGTTTGACTTTGAGAATTTTGAGTAGAGACGCATCACATGCGTCTCCCACATGCAAATTCCTGCGCTTGATAATTTACAAAGCGACTTGTCCTATGGGAGACGCATGTAATGCGTCTCTACGTAAAAGCGTCTCAAACAAAAAAGGCCACAAAAAAAACGATGAGTATTAACCCATCGCTTTTCTTTTAAAGCAGTATTACTTATGCTTTTTTAGCTGTCGGTTTTGCAGCCGGGGTTTTCTTTTTGTTTTCGGTATAAGCGGCACCGCCTAAAGCAAGCACCAGCAATATTGAACCTGCTAATGAAATATGCTCGCCGGTGTAGTATGATGCCGGGTGGAAAATAAATTCGATTTTGTGGTTACCTACCGGGATCTGGGCTGCACGCAAAAGGTAATCGGCACGGAAATATGGCTTTTCAACACCATCGATATACATTTTCCAGCCTTTGTTGTAGTACACCTCGGAGAATACAGCGATCTGTGATGCAGTTGAACCACTTTGGTAAACCATATAATCTGGCGAATAGCTGGTAAGTTCAATTTTACCCTCACCGGCACCTGCGCCTAATGTTTTTTCATCAATAACGCTTTTGTATTGTTTATCAACAATGGCTTCATCTTTTGGAGTAAAGCTGCTGATGGCTACCATTTCCTGATCGGCATTGTCAGCATACTTAATGCTTTTTACAAACCAGGCATGACCGCAGGCAGTCTCGTTTTTCTGCATGCCTACATTTTGTGATTTAGGATCAGATGAGATGATGTATTTAACGTTCATCATATCCAATACATCATGGTTGATACTTTTCGTAAACTGGTTATCAATAAGCTCTTCCCAGCGTTTTAACCTTGCAGCCGAATAACCGCCCAATGATTTATAAAAGAATGGCGTTAAACCGTCACCTTTAAGCTCCTGGGTGGTGTCAAAAACCTTGAAATCCGGATCTGTATCCTTCATGATAAACTGATCAACCTCGCGTGGCTGCGGAGTTTCATTCTCTTGCTTAGGCCTAAAGCTATCATGGTTCAGGTAACGTTTATCAATTGTCCAAAGGTCAACCAATATAAGCGCTAAAAATGCAAGGGATAATACCGTTGGGTTGATCTTGTTTTTAAGAAAGGCCCATGCTGCGCCAAATGCCAGCACAATGAAAATAAGCGAGCGGATGGCGTCTGCCTGTGCTACTGATTCCCTGTCGGCAATTAACGCGCGGGTTATTGCAGAGCTGTCGGTTTTAAGCGCCTGTCCTACCTGGGCAATAACACCAGCCTGCTGCTCACTCACGCTGAACGAAAGTAAAAGCGAAGGTACTGCCGCTACTATCAATACAATACCGCCGGTAATATAAAAGGCGATCTTCAGCTTTTTGAACAGGTTGGCTTTGTCCTCGTTTACAATAGCCTCGTTTACTGCCAGTACAGCAAGTATCGGGAAGCAGAAACCAACGATAGCCAAAAGGGAGTCAACAGCCCGGAATTTATTGTAAAGCGGGAAGTAGTTAAAGAAAAGATCAGATAAAAACGGCCAGTTTTTACCAAAAGAAAGAAGTGTTGTTAATAGAACAGCGCCAAGCAACCACCATTTAATACGGTTCTTAACAATCATTAAGCCCCATACAAATAGCAGGCAGATCACCGCACCGAAATAAAACGGACCAGCTGTGAATGGTTTGTTACCCCAATATAATGGCAAATAATTGGCCGAGATCCCTAAAACCTGGTTAGGATCGGCACCTGATGCACTAAGTACTTTTACCACGTGCGAATCCGGATCGGTTGAGCCTTGTTCGCCGCCGCCATAAGCATTAGGGATCAGGAAGGTGATACATTCACCAACACCCTGGCTCCATTGAAAAGCATAATCTTTAGCCAAACCGTTGCTTGGTTCTGAACTTTGCCTGGTAAGATTTGATTGACCGCGGATAGAATCGTTACCATATGAATAGGTACTCCAAAGCATAGATGCATTTACTGCAACGGCAAGTAAAGTTGCGCCGGCAATGTATGCCAATGACTTTAAAAAGCTGCTTAAAGTTTTGTTTTTAATCGCATGATAAAGCTCGATACCTACCATGATCAATAAGGCCAGCATCAGGTAATAGGTCATCTGCACGTGATTGGCCCTGATCTCAAGAGCAAGGAAAAACGCGGTTACTGAAAAACCTAACAGATGCTTACCTCTGAGTGTAAGCAATATACCGGCAAGTATAGGCCCGAAGAACGCTATCGCGAATGCCTGGTTAGCATGCCCGGCCGTGAGCAATATGATATTATACGATGAAAATGTAAATGCCAGTGAACCCGCCGCAGCAAGCCATGGATTTACCTTTAATACGATAAATAAAAAGTAAGTACCTAATAAAAACATCAATACAGTACCAACCGGAGTGGGGAAAGTATAGTTTATACCGGTTACAACCCATGATGTTAAGTTAGCTTTATAAGGAGCCCATATCTGGTAGGTTGGCATACCACCATAGATCTGGTTGGTCCACAATATGGTGGAGTCTTTGGCCCTATAATCGTTGATTTCTTTTTGGGTTGATTGCGCCCTTGTAACGTCATTACCGCCTAATGTTTTTCCCTGGAAGGCCGGGGTTAAAAATATAAAGCAGATCACTAAGAAAATTGCAGCTATGGCAAAGTGAATGCCGTTACGCTTAAACCAGTTATTCATTTAAGTTTTTTGAAATGGATAATATATTTCCTCAAAAATAGAAAATACAATGAGAATAGGAATTATAAGTTTTGTTAAGGAATTGCTTAACAATTTTGCGCACGGCTGCGCAGCAGGAAAAACATAGCTATCAAAACAATGATTGATACAACATAGGCAATATATTGCGCCTTGCCGTAATCTTCGCGGTATTTGCGGATATTGAAAAAGTTGTAAACCCCCAATGCGCCTAAAACAAACCAGTACACGTTGCTTATTTTGGTGCAATTTGCAAAAACTTCGGTAGCAACAATAAATACAATTACGTTGGTGATGATAAGAATAACAGACTCAGGCGTGTTGTTATGGTTTTGGCGCCTTCTAAATACCGGATTGGTGTCCATATTTATTGATTTATTTTACTTCCTCGTAATCAACAAATTCACCTTCGCTATCAGGCACACTACCTTTTTTAGGCTGCGGAACATGGTCAATCCTGATCTTTCCGTCAGGTTTTGGGCCTTCATTATAGTTATGTTTTTGTTGCTGATATTGCTGTTGCGCTTTATTTACAACACTTTCAAACAGGAATGGCAGCAGGTAACGCGCCAGGCTGCGGATAATGTATAATATACAAATAGATATGATCAGGAAACGAATAAGAATCATACTGTTACTTTTGAGCTTACAAATATAAGGTATATAACGTTAAAAATGGTTTATTATGATTTAACGATACCTGAAGCTTGTTTAATTTGAAAATAAAGCAATTTGAAGATTTGAAAATGTGAGATTGTCGTTTTCAAATCTTCAAATCAATAAATTTTCAAATTAAAACTTCTCCTCCATCATTTTTTCCAAAGCAAACATTTCATCGCGCAGCTTGGCAGCCAATAGGAAATCCATGTTTTTGGCGGCGGCGAGCATATCTTTTTTGGTATTATCGATTGATTTTTTCAGATCGGCTTTGGTCATGTACTGAACTATCGGGTCGGCGGCAAGGGTAATGGAATCAGTTTCCACATAGGCCTGCTGCACACCGCCTTTAAAGTCGACCACCGAAGTTTGCTCCATAATTTCTTCGCGCGATTTGCCTACAGTCAATGGCGTAATACCATGCAGCGTATTGTAGGCTATCTGAATGTCACGGCGGCGGTTGGTCTCATCCATCGTGATCTGCATCGAGTCGGTTATTTTATCGGCATACATAATCACCCGGCCCCGGTCATTACGGGCGGCACGCCCAATGGTTTGGATCAGCGAACGTTCCGAACGCAGGAAACCTTCTTTATCGGCATCTAAAATGGCCACTAACGATACTTCGGGTAAGTCCAGGCCCTCGCGCAGTAAGTTGATACCTATCAGTACATCAAATTCGCCGAGGCGCAAGCCCCTTAAAATTTCCACACGCTGCAGGGTTTTAACCTCCGAGTGGATGTAACGGCATTTAATGCCCAGCCTATCCATATATTTTGCCAGCTCTTCGGCCATGCGTTTGGTGAGGGTGGTTACCAGCACGCGGTCGCCTTTTTTAATAGTTTTATCTACCTCGTCAAGCAGGTCATCCACCTGGTTTATTACCGGGCGCACATCAATAACAGGGTCAAGCAATCCTGTAGGACGGATCACTTGTTCAACCACTACCCCACCCGATTTTTCCAGCTCAAAATCGCCGGGTGTGGCACTTACATAAACAGTTTGAGGCGCCAGGTTTTCAAATTCCTGAAAATTAAGCGGACGGTTATCCAAAGCAGCCGGTAACCGGAAACCATAATCAACCAATGAAATTTTACGAGATCTGTCACCACCATACATGGCCCTTATCTGCGGAACAGTTACGTGGCTTTCGTCAATCACCATCAGGTAATCGTCCGGGAAATAATCAAGCAAGCAGAATGGCCTTGCTCCCGGTTTACGTCCATCAAAAAAACGGGAATAGTTCTCGATACCCGAGCAGTAACCCAGCTCGCGGATCATTTCCAGGTCGTAATTAACCCTTTCTTCCAAACGTTTGGCTTCCAGGAAGCGCCCATCGTCAATAAATTGTTTTTTGCGCATTTCCAGTTCTTCCTGTATTGCCCAGATCGATTGCAGGAAACGCTCGCGCGGAGCAACGTAGAGGTTGGCGGGGTAAACCACCATGTGCGTCATTTTTTCGATGGTTTTACCTGTGCCGATATCGAAGGCGCTTAGCTCTTCAATATCATCACCAAAAAAGGAGATACGGTAAGCATAATCCAGGTAAGCTGGAAAAATATCAACGGTATCACCCTTCACCCTGAATGTCCCCCGTTTAAAATCGGCAGTGGTGCGGGCGTATAAAATCTCGACCAGGCGATGCAAAAAAGCATTCCTGCTGATGCGGGTGCCTACGGCAAACTTGAAAACCGAGTCGGCAAAGTCGTCCGGGTTACCCATACCGTAAATACAGGATATGGACGATACCACGATCACATCGCGTCTGCCCGACATTAATGACGAAGTGGTACGTAAACGAAGTTTTTCAATTTCCTCGTTTATCTGCAGATCTTTTTCAATGTAGGTGTTTGTGGTTGGGATGAATGCCTCCGGCTGATAATAGTCGTAGTAGGACACAAAGTAGTTCACCGCGTTTTCGGGGAAGAACTGCTTAAACTCACCATAAAGCTGCGCCGCCAGTGTTTTGTTGTGGCTCAGGATCAGCGTAGGCTTTTGCGTTTGCTGGATCATGTTGGCAACAGTAAATGTTTTGCCCGACCCGGTAACCCCCAAAAGGGTTTGATACGGGTCGCCGTTGTTGATACCTTCAACCAGCTGCCTTATAGCTTCAGGCTGATCGCCGGTTGGTTTATATTGAGATGTTAATTGAAAATCCATGTTGTTATGTAAAAATACAAATAATCCAGGAACAGGGTTTGTAAATCAAAATAAGTACATGGTAATGACAACCGTATGTCAACATTGTTGGGCACGGGGCAATAATTTACAGTCAATCATAGCAAGTTGGAGCCTGGGGTCGGAGTCAGCACCATAGCCGTTAATTAAGGATTAAACACACGCCGCCGCTCGGCTCCAGCCGAGTGGCAACTATTCCCCGGCCTCCGGCCGCCGAATGCGTTTTAAGCTCGTATGTTATGCTTAAACCATGACCATTAAGC
>NZ_DASVOB010000753.1:0-7682 GCF_036383575.1 Mucilaginibacter sp. | reverse complement strand
ACCGCATAGTTGCCGATTTGATAGATGCCGGTGCGGTTAACTGGCGCATTCATGAGTTGGTGTATAATAGCGCATCTGAAAACAGGCTGCGCTTTTTAGGCCATTGCCTGGCTAATTGTCTTGAAGTATTACCCGAATTTAATACAGCTATTATTGCGGTTAGTAAACATGACCTGGAACGGTTTGATGTTGAAACAGGCGATACGGAGGGTGTGGTAAACTATGCTTTATCAATGGCAAGCATCCGTTTGGCAGCTTTTATAGTTGAACGCAGTGATAGGGTAAAACTTTCATTACGTTCAAAAGGAGAGTTTCCGGCCAACGAGATCTGCAAAAAATACTTTAATGGCGGCGGTCACCGCAATGCGGCCGGCGGTCATTCTGAAGATAGCCTTGAACAGGTTATACAACAATTTAAACAAATTTTACCCGAATATAAAAAGCTATTAATACAGTAAAAAAGTAATGATGAAAAGAAAACTGATGTTTCTGTCACTTGCGGCTATTGGATTTGCAAGTTGCAACGGTGGGTTTAAGCAGGGCGAAGGCGGCTTGCTTTACAATATCCACACTTCAAAAGGCAATCCTAAAGTTAAAGAAGGTGACTTTCTGACACTGAACATGATCCTTAAAACTGATAAGGATTCGATAATCAATAACTCATATGACAATGGCCAGCCTATACCAACGCTGATGCCTAAGCCTCAAACAAAAGGTGATATTGTTTCTGGTTTAAGCTTATTGGGTGAAGGCGATAGCGCTACATTCAAAATTGCTGCCGATTCGGTATTTAAAGGTGGCCAGCAACGCCCTCCGGGCTTTAAAGGCAAATACCTTGTTTATACCATTAAAATTGAAAAGGTTATTACAAAAGGCGCACTTAGCGAGCAAATTTTCCGCGATCGTGTTACCCAATACATGAAAGGCCAAACCGATGCACTTAAAGGAAAAGAGCCTGCTAAGATCCAGGGTTATTTAGACGGACATAAAGACCTTAAGTTTGTAAAAACAGCATCAGGTTTAAACTATGCTGTTACTACACCAGGTAGCGGCGCTAATGTAGCAGTAGGTGATACCGCAGTTATTAACTATACTTTAAGGCTTGTTACCGGCAAAGTTTTAGAAACCAGCTCTAAAGAAGTTGCTGTAAAAGAAAAAATGCAGATCAACCCAATGAACCCTTATCAGCCTATCCGTATTCCGGTAGGTGAAGGTAAAGTTATCAAAGGCTGGGATGAAGGTTTCCAATTGTTTAACAAAGGTACTAAAGCAGTATTGGTTGTTCCGTCATCATTAGGTTATGGCGATCAGGGAAGCCAGCAAATGCAACCTTATACACCACTTGTATTTGAAGTTGAACTGGTAAATATTGTTCATCCAAATCCAAATGCACCGAAACCGGTTATGCCGCAAATGCAAATGCCAACTCCGGCAACAAAATAATTATACTATTTTACAAAGCCTTTCCTGCACCAGCAGGAAAGGCTTTTTTATTTATAGCGTATGAAAAAACATATTTTCTCCCTTTTATTGCCGGCTCTTTCTGCGTTTGCTTTAAATGCAGGTGCTCAAACAGCTGGTTTGCAAAAAACGGCTAAAGGTGCCCTTTACCAGATCTATACTGCAAACCCTGGCGACAAGGCTAAGATCAACGATGTACTTACCTTTAACTTTATCCAAAAAACGGATAAAGATTCGGTATTGTTTAGCAGTTATAAAGCAGGCCACCCGGTGCAAGCCCAGGTACAGGCTTCACAAAACGTAGGCGACCTGATGGATATATTCCCGCTGCTTGCCGCTAAAGACAGCGCCATCGTTAAGATCCCGACAGATTCGGTGTTTGTTGGTCATGAAGAAGCCCGTCCGCCATTTTTACCTAAAGGAAGCTTCCTTACCTTTATTTTAAAGATAGAGAAGGTACAATCATTAAATGATGCTATCGCCGAAAGGAATGCAGGTCTTGAAAAGTTAAAACAAGCCGAAACGACTGAGAGGGAAAGCTATATTACAGCACACGGCCTTAAACCTGTTACTACAGCATCTGGCTTAAAATATGTGATAACAAGCCCAACAACAAAGAGAAAGCCACTTAACGGCGACACCGTGTTGGTAAATTATACCGGGAAATTGCTTAGCGGAAAGCTGTTTGATACCAGTATCGAAGCTAACGCGAAAGCTGCAGGCGTACAACAGCCAGGCCGCCCGTATGAGCCCATAAGCGTTGTTTTAGGCGAACACAGGGTAATATCAGGTTGGGATGAAGGTTTGCTGTTATTGAACGAAGGTTCAAAAGCAACATTCATCATTCCGTCAAACCTTGCCTACGGCGAGCGTCCGAACGGAGAGATCCCCGGATACAGTACATTGGTATTTGATATCGAACTGGTAAAAGTAAAACCGGGCAAACATGCCGCGGTTACCCCGAAACCAGCCGCTGGTAAAACGCCGCTAAAAAGAGCGGGAGCAAAGAAACCGGTCGCTAAAAAGAACTAAACAAAAAACCTCCTGCCAAAAACAGGAGGTTTTTTGTTTATAGTCATCAGGCAATTAATTGAAAGTATCGATACTTTACTGCTATAAATTCGTTATTAAGTATTCAAGGTTTATTTTTGCAGCATGGTTTTAACCGATACGCACACCCATCTATACTACGAAACCATTACTGAAAAACGCGCAGCGTTAATGCAGCGTTGTGTTGATAATAACATTACCCGTTTGTTTTTACCTAATGTTGATGCCGCTTCCGTACCATTGGTTTATGGTTTGGTGAACGACTATCCTCAATATTGCTACCCTATGCTGGGTTTGCATCCCTGCGATGTAAAGGAGAATTGGGAGGAAGAGCTTACTGCGATTATGAATGCCCATCAGCAAAATAAGATCTATGCTATAGGCGAGATAGGTATTGACCTGTATTGGGATAAAACGCATTTAAAAGAGCAGGTAGACGCTTTTGTAAAGCAGATCAACTGGGCTAAAAGTCTTGATCTGGCCATTGTGATCCATTGCCGTGATGCTTTTGATGAAGTATACGAGGTGTTGAAACAAGAAGCGGATGAAAAGTTGCGCGGCATCTTTCATTGTTTTGGGGGAACGGTAGAGCAGGCCAAAAAAATGATCGACCTTAATTTTTACCTTGGGATAGGCGGTATCGTGACCTACAAAAACTCGGGACTTGATAAAGTAATACCGGAAATTGACTTAAAGCATATAGTTTTAGAAACAGATTCTCCGTACCTTACGCCCGTTCCGTTCAGGGGTAAACCTAATGAAAGCTCATACCTGGTGTACATAGCCCAAAAGGTGGCCGAGCTTCACCAAGCAAGCATTGAAAATGTGGCTGAGGTCACTACCGAAAATTCCAGGCTTGTGTTCGGGATTTAAATTGTTTAATATTTTACCACAGCATAAACTTAATTAATGAGCCAAATTTTAATCATCTATACCGGAGGGACAATAGGTATGATGAGTGATCCGGTTACAAAGGTGCTCAAGCCTATCAACTTTGAGCAAATAATGGATAACGTGCCCGAGCTTGAAAAGCTTAACTGCCGTATCAAAGTACACTCGTTTGATGAGATCATCGATTCATCAAACATGAACCCCGAGATCTGGAGCGAACTGGCCGGGTTGATCCAGTCAAACTATCATGATAACGATGGTTTTGTGATTTTGCATGGATCCGATACCATGGCTTATACCGCATCTGCATTAAGTTTTATGTTAGAGAACTTAGGTAAGCCAATCATTTTCACCGGTTCGCAATTGCCGATAAGTGCCATCCGCACGGATGCCAAGGAAAACCTGATGACGGCTATTGAAATAGCCAAGGCCAAAAAGAATGATCGTGCCCGCGTGCCCGAAGTTTGTATTTACTTTGATTATAAACTTTTCCGCGGCAACAGGGCCTTTAAATATAACTCATCAAAGTTTGAAGCATTCCGCTCGCCAAACTACCCCATATTGGCCGAATCGGGTGTGCATTTGCGTTTCAGCGTGAACGATATCAGGCAGCCTGAAGACGAAAGCTCGCTGATAATTCATAATAACCTGGTAAGCGATGTTGGTGTATTGAAACTGTACCCGGGCATAAGCCCTAAGGTTGTTGAAAATATTTTAAGTGCTGATGTGCGTGGTATAGTAATGGAAACTTTTGGGGCCGGCAATACCACAACCGATGCCTGGTTTATCGATTTGCTTAAAAATGCTGTAGATAGTGGTAAAGTGATCCTTGATATTTCGCAATGTAAAGTAGGTACTGTTGAGCTTGGCCGTTACGAAACCAGCAAACACCTTAAAGATATCGGCATAGCTAACGGTTATGACATGACCTTTGAATCTGCAGTAACTAAAATGATGTACCTGCTGGGCCAAAGTGATGATCCATTGAAGGTTAAAGAATGGCTGGAAACGGATTTGAGGGGCGAGATCACGGTATCGTAATAGATGCCTGGGTAGCTTTCTGGCATGTCTAATCGGTTATTCAATATAGAGTAAGAGATAATATAATAAAAGCGTCATTGCGAGGTACGAAGCAATCCCAAACTATACAGAGCTGCTCTGCAAATCGGGGATTGCTTCGTACCTCGCAATGACGCTTTATGATTTTAACGGTCTTTAGCTGAGTATTCGGTCTGAACTATTCCTCCGGATTAAACATTGCCACCAAATTCTTTAACCCATCAGCAGAATGCAATGAATCTGTTTGCTCCAATGTCATGGAGGCAGTTTCTAATGCTCTTGCACGCATTTGTTTTTCATAAGCTGCTATCGCATCATGTGTATTGGCAAAAACATCGCTAAGCAGGCATTCGGCCAGTTCCAAAGCATCAAGCATGGCCATGTTTACGCCTTCGCCGGCATAGGGTGGCATGAGGTGGGCGGCATCGCCAAGCATGGTTAAATTAGGCAAAGCTTCCCAGGTTTGATCTAAAGGCATACAATATTGCGGCCGTGGAATAAATAGAGGTTCAGCATTCTCAAATAGTTCATCCCAAATGTTGCTCCATTCTGCAAATTCCTGTTTAAACCATGCGAATACCCGTGCCTTATCTTTAAAATCAATCCCGCTATCCTGCAGCCATGATTCGGCAGATTTAATACCTGCATAGAATACCAGGCTGCCATCGCCTTTTGAGCTTACTATCAGCGTTTTTTCGTCGCCCATGGCAAATATCTTACCATCATTTAAGAGTTCATGAATCCGGGGACTTGCCTTTTCTGAATTATATACAGCGCCCTCTATCACACTTACGCCTGCATAAAAGGGTTTGATGGGGGTAATGTACGGACGGATCTTTGAATTGGCTCCGTCTGCTGCTATTACCACATCGGCATAAGCAATTGAGCCGTTTTTAAATTCCAGTTTAATTGCGCCATCCTGCTCGCTGAGCGATACAAATTGACTATCCCAAACTACGGTATCCTGCTTCAGGGAATCGAGCAGGATTTTTCTTAATGGCCCACGGTCAATTTCCGGCCGGTTATAGGAGCCGCCATCGGCACCATGTTCATCAAGTACGATGTTGCCATGCTTATCCACAACGCGTAGCTTATCTGCTCCGGGGCGATAGTTGGCGTTGAAGGCATCCATTAAACCAGCCACTTCGAGTGCTTTTAAACCCGATTCTTCATGCAGATCAAGCGTAGCACCCTGTACCCGCACTTCCCGGTTAAAGTCGCGCTCGTATACTTTTACGCTGGCACCATTCATCTGTAAGATCCGTGCAAGGGTTAATCCGCCGGGACCACCACCTACAATAGCTATATTTTTGTTTTTGATTGCTTTCATGTTGTTTAATTATTTCATCATACCTTTAATTACCACATCGCAACAGGTATTTACCATTTCATCAGTAATGATCTGTACAGGCCTGTCGGCATGATCAAAGTATTCGTTCACCAAATCCAACAGCGGCGAGAACAATAACGCCCGCTGAACATCAAAAGGAAGATCAATAATGATCCCTTCTTTTACCTTAGTCTCCATAAACCGGTGAATAGGCGCAAAGAACTGTCCTTGCCGGATATTCTGCTTTTGATAGGCTTTATTCAATAGCGGAGAGGATTTTCCATACAGAATCAGCGCGAAGTGTGTACGGTTATTTTTCAAGTATTGGAAACCATTGTTCCAGAGCTTTTTGACACCGGTTTCAAAATCCATCTCCTCATTAAAATCTTTTAAAACGGCTGCCTCGTAAGCGCCTAAAACCTCGGTAATGAAAAGCTTGATCAGCAGGTCATCCTTATCCTCGTATTTGATGTAGATAGTGCGGGGCGATACATTGGCTGCCTTGGCCAGTTTTTGCATGCTGAGGTTTTCCAACCCTTCATTGGCAATAATGTCAAGGGCAATGGTGCGGATGGCTTGTTCTTTCTCTAAATTCTTTGGCCTCATAGCGTGAGTAATTTGAATTGCGATGCAATTATAAGTAAATGTTTATTTACTTATAAAAGTATTACATTTTTTATCTTAATAATGGGAAGCTTTTCAGAATATCTTTGACCAGGAGTAATTTTGGATTAGTATGGGGCATCATATTGACGCAATTATAGGGAAAGCGCCTATTAATGAAGAAAAGGCAAAAGCATATGGCCTGGCTATTGCTTATGAATTGGGATACGCTATTGTAATACTTGATTGGGATTCCGTTTTGTACTGGTCATGCAAATTGAATTTAAGTTGTGATTCAACAATCGAGGACCTCGATTGGGATTGCGAATTGATCCATTATTTTGCACGCGAGTTGAATTTTATTGATTATGCCTTGATCAAAACAGATTATTTTGGTGGAATGGGTGATCAGTACGCGTCATTATATAAAAATGGTATTTGTGTGTGGCATGGATATCACATTAATACTGCTTTGGAGGGGATAGGGGTGATAAGCAATATGGGAATGGATGAGTTTGATACGATCAATTTAGGTGAATATCGCAATAGTGAACATTATTACTGGGATGGCAAATACAATTTCGCCTTAAAAAGAACAAACATGATTGCCGGTAAGATTTTTAAAGATTAAGTATACCTGCCATTGAAGTAATGTTTTTATGCTAAAATATCCTTTTATTAATGATTGCCATAAAGCCATCCTTAAATTTTTCGCTTACCGGGATATGTTTATCAGCGATATAAATATGGTTATCCTGAATTTTTACCAGTTGTTTGGTATTTACAATATAGGAGTTGTGTACCCGCACAAAGGGGGGCGAAAGCTGTTCTTCAATATCCTTAAGCCGTCGGTAAATGAGTAGTTGTTCCTGGGTGGTAACTAATCTTACATATTCCTTCTCTCCCTCAAAATATAGAATCTCATCCAGCAGGATCCGGCGTAATACCTTGCCAGATTTTACAAAAAAATAGCCCTCATCATTAGCAGGAGTTTGCTGCATTGCAGGTTCAGGCTTACCGAAATATCCCTCTATCTTTTGCATTGCCGACAAAAACCGTTTCAGGGTAATGGGCTTGAGCAGGTAATCAATAGTTTGATAGGTATAGCTTTCGGCAGCGTACTCCGAATAGGCGGTAGTGAATACAATTTTAGTTTGCGGCGGCAACAGGCCCGCCAGTTCCATGCCTGTTAGTTGTGGCATATTGATATCCAGGAAAATGAAATCAACCTTATGGCTTTTCAGGAAAGCCAGTGCCTCAAGCGCGTTGTAGCATTTGGCTTTAAGCT
>NZ_DASVOB010000752.1:0-3977 GCF_036383575.1 Mucilaginibacter sp. | reverse complement strand
TCATTATTAGCTTCAGCGTTCATCAGCAATACATCGGCGTAGCGCAAAACGATCTTATTTTGCTGGCAGCCTTCATTAAAACCTGATACATACTGGCTGAAAGGCACATATGATTTTTGATTGTACATAGGGTTATCGCCTGTTGCAGGGATCTTATCACCTTCAGGCGTAGTTTCACCCCTGAATATGATAGTAGCATCACGGCGTGGGTCACCGGTTTCATATGCGGCAGCTAAACCGGCGCTTGGTACATTAAAGCCCCAGCCACCACCCGTAACACCACGTACACCCTGAACCTGCGAATACTGTGAGTTTGATGCATCCGGATTATTAGGTATCAAAGCACACTGTACCTCAAATATCGATTCCTGGTTATTTTTATGCGTTGTACGGAACAATTGCTCATAATCAGGAAACAATGAATAACCAAAACCCATTACCTGGTTGGTGTAGCTTAAAACATCGCTCCATTTTTTCAGGTACATAGCAACTTTTGCATGCAGTGCAAGCGCGGCACCTTTTGTAGCGTGACCGACATCAGCAGCGCTGTAAGTTTGCGGCAATACATTAGCTGCATCCGTTAAATCTGTTTCAATAGCTGCCCAAACCTGTGCTTTGGCAGTACGTGGCAAATTATACTCCGACGCATTTTTAGGTAAGCTTAAACGTAATGGCACATCGCCAAAAGCCCTAACCAACCTAAAATATGCATAAGCCCTGATAAATTTAGCTTCGGCCAGGTATCTTGCTTTTAAGGTTTCATCCATGGTGATACCCGGAACATTGGCAAGTATCTGGTTAGCAAAGTTGATAGTTTGATACTGCCCTCTCCAGAAACCACCGAGCTGGGCATCGTCGGCCGCTACAGAAAAGTTATGGTAAGTGTTAAAAAAAGTAGCATCGCTGGCAGTACTGCCTTTTTCCACATCGTCAGAACCCATGCTTTCTACCGCTATCGGCGCAAACGCTATGTTGTTCCACTCGCGCAGGTTAGCATACATGGCGCTAACCGCTTTTGTAGCATCATCCTGAGTTTTGAAGAATAATGTTGCCGCCGTATTCTGCGCCGGGTCAACATTTAAGAAGCTTTTTTTACAGCTTTGAAAAGATATAAGTGAAGCAATAAGACCTAAAGCAATAGCCTTATGCAAATATTTTGTACTGTTTTTCATCTTTATATTGATTAAAAAGTAACGTTAACACCAAAATTATAGGTAGCGAACAGCGGGTAAACGCTTGCATCAATGCCGCGGCTGCCTACATCGCCACCAATCTCTGGCGAGAAGCCTTTATAGCCGAACAGGTTAATGGCATTTTGCGCATTGGCATAGATCCTGACTTTTGAAATATTCAGTTTTTTCAGGAAGTTGCCCGGTATGGTGTAACCCAACTGCGCATTCCTCATCCTAAAGTATGCGCCGCTCTCCACATAAAATGAGTTAGGGGCCGCATTTGATGATTTACCGACATTTACTGACGGATAGGTATTAGAAGTACCTTCTCCGTGCCAGCGATGCGAATAAAAATCCTGAGTAAAGTTCTCATTACCGAAACGATAGGCGACATTAGCATTATAAACACTTACACCGGCAACACCCTGAAAATCTAAAGCAAGATCAAAGTTTTTATAAGTAAATGAAGTATTGATACCATAATTATATTTAGGCAACGGACTACCTAACGCTACGCGGTCCTGTCCATCTATTTTACCATCGTTATTTGTATCCTGATAAATGAAATCTCCCGGAGCTGCAGTGTTTTTTTGCTTCGATGCCGCAACCTGTGCTGCTGTTTGGAAAATACCTGTTACCTGATAACCGTAAAACTGCCCAATTGGTTGGCCAACTACTGTACGCGTTGCGAATGCACCATTGGCAATACCTTCGCCACCATCATAAATCGGGTTTTTACCGGTTACTACATTAAGTACTTTATTATTGTTGATACCAATATTAGCACTGATACTGTAATTGAAATCTTTAGAGGTGTTATCTTTCCAACCCAATGAAAACTCCCAGCCCCTATTTTGAATACTTGCCTGGTTACCTATCAATGAGCTGTTAACTGTACCCAATGAACCCGCTACAGGGATCGCGAAAATTGCATCCTGGGTTTCCCTGTTGTAATAATCAGCTTCAAAAGTTAATTTATTATCAAGCAAGCCGCCTTCTAAACCAAAATCAGATGATACTGTTTTTTCCCAAACAATAGATGGTGGTACTATTGAGTTGATGCTTGCACCCGGGTAAAGCGTAGTCGGGTTACCGAATAAACCTGTCAGGTAAGGGTCTGTTGCGATAACCTGTACGGTTGGGTTAATAGGTACACCAGAGTTACCAACTTTACCCCAGCTTCCGCGTAATTTCAGATTACTGAATACTTTCTGATCTTTCATGAACTCCTCGTTGGTAATTATCCAGCCGGCACCAACCGAAGGAAAATATCCGTAAGTATGATCTCCATAAAATTGAGAAGCACCATCGCGACGAATAGAGGCATTCAGTAAATATTTATCTCTGAACGAATAATTAACACGTGCAAACTGCGATAATGCGCGGGTATGGATCTGGCTGCCCGGAGTTGCAAAGTAATTTACATTGGTTGTATCCGGGAATGAGTTCCTGATGCTACCATTCTTTACATACGGAACGTAATCTGCTTTTCCGTCTATTTGTTTGGTTTGATTGTTTTGTGCGCTATAACCTACTAACGCTGTAATTTTATGATCTTTTATTTTAACGTCATAGGTCAGCGTATTTTCCCAGATCCAGTTGCGTACATCAGTGTGATTAACATCCAGGTTGGTCTTGTTGCTTTGCTGTTTTTGGGTAGCAAAGTACACAGGAGTAAATCCCCTCACTTCATTTTGGCTGATATCGCCCCCATAACTTGATTTAAATTTAAAGTTTTTCAGGAAAGTGATTTCGCCATAAGCGTTATAAGTAAAACGCTTGTTTTTTGTACGCTGATTGAAGAAATCAATAGTGGCCTGCGGGTTATAATTATTACCGTCGCCAGTGCCATAATCGTTAGGATCACCATAACCACCATCAGCTTTGCGTACAGGCAGTGTAGGTGCCGCGCCAAATAACTGGTGAAAAATACCACTGTTAACATCTTTCGACAAATCAGATAAAGCACTTGCGGTATAACCAAATTTTAAGTTTTTAGTTGGCTTAAAATCATTTGATAAGTGAACTGTGTAGCGCTGATAATTATTTGTTTTGGCTAAACCGTCCTGATTAAGGTAACCGAATGAATAGTTATAAGTATACTTATCAGTACCACCGCTTATTGATGCCTCATGGTTGGTAGTAAATGCTTTGCGCAATATTTGTTTATACCAATCGGTTCCTTTACCGTATGATGAAGGATCGCTGAATATCGGGTCGCCGCCGTTTAATGCCGAAAGCTCGTTTACCGCCGTAGCATATTGGTTAGCGTTTGCCATTTTTACCTGGTTGGTAACAGCCTGAAGACCTACATATCCATTGTAATTGATAACCGGTTTGCCTTTTGTACCACGTTTTGTTCCGATTAAAACTACGCCGTTGGCTGCACGGATACCATAAATAGCTGTACTTGACGCATCTTTCAAAATACTGAAGCTTTCAATATCCTGCGGGTTAAGGAAGCTGATATCATCGTACCAAACACCATCGACCACAAATAATGGTTTAGTATTACCGTAAATGGTACCTAAACCACGGATGGTAATGTCAGGTGATTTGCCTGGCGTACCGCTGTTAGTGATCTGCACGCCTGATACTTTACCCTGTAAACCGCTCAACGCGTTAGGTGAAGCCTGTTTGGCAACATCAGCACCCTTAACAGTAGCAATTGAACCGGTTACGTCAAGCTTGCGCTGGGTACCGTAACCAATTACAACTACCTGTTGCAACTCATTGGTTTGTGGTTGCAGAGCTACGTTAATGGTTGTTTGCCCGTTAAGAGCTACCTCTTGCGTGGCATAACCT
>NZ_DASVOB010000751.1:0-4303 GCF_036383575.1 Mucilaginibacter sp. | reverse complement strand
ACTATGACAACGAATGTAACTGTAAATTGTCCACCAGCTCCAGCAGACGCAAATGCGACGGGAACCGGACCAATAAAAACGGGAACCGGGTCATAAACAAGCCGTCATCATTCTTTAACTTTTTTCTTTTACCCTCGTAGGGATGTAATTGAATTATCGGAAATTTTAGAAAGATAAATTATGGCCGTAATTTATTTAGTAGGAAAAGTTATCAACTTTAATTTATATGCAATAACATGAGAAAAAAAAATCTCTTTTTCATTTTTATCTCCACTATCTTGGTATTTGCAGCTATATGTTATTATCATATTGTTGAGTTGGGTTTTTCTATTGTTGATGACGATTGGATGTTGTTGGACAATCCGATGGTAAGTTCCATGCATGGGGCATTTTCCTGGTTTAAAGATCTGTTTACACATTTTTGGAACATACAATATTCCCCGCTAAACACTATTTATTATGCGGCTATATATCAAATAAATGGTTTTGATCCATATTATTTCCATCTTTTTTCACTGCTTATCCACGTGGTCAACAGTTTGCTGTTGTACTTGCTAAGTGGTCGCCTGTTAAAAATCTTTAATAAAACCCACAATGTAACAGCAATTTGTATACTGGTGTCTTTATTGTGGCTGGTTCTTCCTATCAATGTAGAAACAGTCGCCTGGATATCCGCATCAAAATTACTGTTATGCACAACTTTTACCATAATTAGCCTTATTAGCTTTATCGACATCCTTACGGAAAGAGCAATTTATAGCTATATAATTTGCCTGCTTTCATTTACAGTATCTTTCTTTTTTAAGGAGCAGGCCGTTTTAACACCGATTATGTTGGTTCTGGCGCTTGTATTTTATAAAAAGGTTCAAACTAAAGATATCAGGAATGCCAATTTTTTATTTACGTTCCTGATATTGCTGCTGCTGATTTCTGCTGGTTTTGGTATAGTTACACTAAAAGCTAATAAACCTGCCTTTTATATTTTTCCTCTTTTTCAAAGAATAACCCTGTCGTTTTATTGCTTTCATGTATATATATTTAATTCAATTATACCCATAAGATTAAGATATAATTATCCTTTTCCAATGGATAAGGGAGACGTGCTCCCCACGGTATACTTTATTTTCCCTTTTCTTTTTTTCATAACTATGTTTTTGTTAAAGAGTTATCTTTTTAGCAAAAAATTCCTATTCGAAACTTTTTGTTTTTTACTGTTTGTTGTGCAAATAATGTTAGTGCTTCAGATAGTGCCACTGAACAGACCCGCTTTATTCGCCGACAGGTATATGTACCTATCTTCTTATTTTCTTTTCCTGATTATAGTGTATAATGGTTTTTCCTTTAATATCCGAACAAAATTTAAATATCAGCCAATACTTACCATTCTGTTAAGTTGTTTCTTCTTGTTTTATATAGTATATACTAACGTATTGGTTACCCACTGGAATATAAAAATAATTAAATAATGAAGCATCAAAACAATACACTCCTTATCCTGTCTGGCTTGTTAATAATAACAACCTGCTCCTTTGTATATGTTGTTTTTGCGCGTCCAAGAACCGGCTCTCCTAAGCTTATATACGATAAAAACCAAAGCGATGGCTCTTCGCTATCCGGTGCAGGCAATGTATTTTATCAGGCCTATATCCCACTTTTATTACCAGTTGACGGAATGACTTTAAAAGACACGGTAATGCTTCAGGATACTACGCTAAAAAAGAGGTCGCTGGCATCTGTTGTAAATGGTCGCTCCAGGTTGGTTTTCAGATATTCTTCTAAAGATTGCAGCGTTTGTGTTGATAGCGTTTTAAAGAATTTAGAAAAAAAATTCAAGAGCAAAACGGAGAAGGTTATCATCATCTCTGATAATTTTAACGACAGGGATTTTATTATTAAAACAGATTATGAGAAGCCGGTATTTGCCAAATTTGACTTGTTAGACGATATAAACGGGTTAAATATGGCGCCAATTGAAAATAAAAACCTGCCATTTCTGTTTGTTTTAACCCCTGGTTTACAGGTGCAAAAAGTTTTTCTCCCCTTTAAGGAAGACCTTAAAAAATTAAAAGAGTACCTAAACTATATTGATAAAGATATACACTAAACACCGCCATGAAAATTTTTACAACCTTTTTATGCCTGCTGACAAGCGCATTGGTGCAGGCGCAAACTTACGCCAAGTTGCGTATAGACGTAGGTAATGCTAACGGCGGCCCGGTTTCTGCTATCTTTAAAGATGTAAAATTTATTCCGCTGGAAACAACCAGGGAAAGCTTGTTTGGCAGAATAGAGCACCTGATAGTTACCGGTGATAATTTTATCGTGTATGACAATACAACCAACCAGGTATTAATCTTCACAAAACAGGGAAAATATGTTTCCAAAATAAATGATCTGCCTGGAGCCAAACACACGCAGGGATTAGGCTTTTTCGAGAAAGTTCTTTTTGACTATGCACATAATGAAATTATTGTAATACCCCCATCCTATCAGGAAGCTATACGTAACAAAATTTTTCATTTCAACCTTGCAGGCAAGTTGGTGAAAACTGAGCCTTTTAATAATACGCTCTATTGGGATGCGGAATTACTAAACGGATATTACTTACTAAAGAAGGCCAAACCTGGTAACATAAAAGAGTCTCAGGATCAACAATATGACTATTCCCTGGCAACGGATGGCGTTACTTCAAAAAAAGACATCTTAAAGCACGATACCCTTTTTTATCTTCCACCCGAGGATCGATTGAATGGCGGGGATTTGACATTAAACCATGACAAGGGTAAAAGCTTTGTGATTGCATCGTCAGAATATTATGACAATGCATTTTATAAGATCGATACTTCGGGAGTTACTGATGCCTACAGATTTATTTTTCCTGCCAGTATGACCGTGCCGGCCGATTTTATGCGCGATAAACATTTTGATGGAAGAAGGCAGGATTTTCTGAAAGATCATCCTCGTATGGTTTATTCCATCCAAAATATTTATATCAATGAACACTGGCTGTCATTTAAGTTTTATAATTACGATAGAAAAGACAGTTATATCCTTTACAGCTTAAAAACGGGTATGCCCTATTCATTTGAGCGGATATTGCCAGATCCGTTAAGCTATAACCTGCCAATATTTGATAACTGGCCTTTGATACCTGTAGCTTACGATCAAAAAATATATACCAGCGTTTCATCTCTTAATTTAACACTTGCCTATAAAAACGGACTAAACAGCAGTAGGGCTGTTAACGGCGAGGGATTAACGATGATGAAAAAAATGACCCGGCAACAAAACCCCGCAATTATTGAACTAACCCCGAAAGATAACCTGTAACCCTTCTGATGAATACACTGCGCCAATTACTTTTACTGTTGTTTTCGCTAATCTTATATTCAACCGCCCAGGCGCAGAAAAAAGATCCGGGGCATATAGGCACGGTAAAGGGAGTAGTGCGCGATTCGGTACACAACTATGTACTTCAGGCAACTACGGTAGCTGTTTATAATGCGCAGGACAGTTCACTTATAAATTATCAGCTCACTAATAATTTCGGTGAGTTTCAACTCAGCAATTTACCCGTAGGTGTTAAACTCCGTTTAATTACAAGTTACGCGGGCTATAAAACCTTAGTGCAAACATTGATCATTGCACCGAAAGACCCGAAGCTTGATTTGAAAAACATCAATATGGAACGCCATGAAATAGAATTAAAAGAGGTGGTGATAAAAGCCCCGCCTCCTGTACAAATGAACGGCGATACGCTGGAGTTTAATGCCGATGCTTTTAAACTGGATAAAAACGCTGTAACAGAAGATTTACTGCGCAAACTGCCCGGTGTAACCATTTGGGGCGATGGAGATATAACCGTTAATGGCAGGAAGGTAAGCAGCGTGCTGGTTAACGGAAAACCATTTTTTAGTGGTGTTACTAAAATAGCCACACAAAACCTGCCTAAAGACGCAGTGGATAAAATACAGGTTTATCAGAAATTAAAAAACCAGGATAATCCGTTGGATTCAACTACGGAAGTAAATATAAAGCTAAAGAAAGATAACAGTTCGGGGCATTTTGGCAAATTGGGGGGCGGGTATGGCACAAATAAACGTTATGAGACTGATGTCAGCATCAATTCCTTTACAAGCCTTACACAGTTTGGTATTGTAGGCGCTGCCAACAACATTAACAAAGTTGCCAACAACGTAAGTACACTGATGGGCAATAGCACCTACAAGGGCGTAGGTGCAAATGTTACCTATCAACCCGATTTTAGTATGCAAGGCATCAATAAACCTATCACCGGTGGTTT
>NZ_DASVOB010000750.1:0-5235 GCF_036383575.1 Mucilaginibacter sp. | reverse complement strand
AAAAGCATTACCAGGATAACCGATGAAAAACCGGCAAGGATAGCTATTGTTACAAACTTAGCTAACCATCCGTAACCAGGCATAAAAGCGTTGATAGCGTAAGTTACAGAAGCCTCTTTTCCTTTAATTAAAAAGTCTTTATAAGGAGCTAAGCCTGTTAAAACGTGTGAGAACAGGATATAAAGGATAGTACAAAACACCAATGAGATCAAAATACCTTTAGGCATATCTTTCTGCGGGTTTTTCGCTTCCTGGGCTGCTGTTGATACGGCGTCGAAACCGATAAAAGCGAAGAATACAACACTCGCACCACGTAATACACCCAGCCATCCATGGTTAAAAGTATCGGCATAATTAACATCGCCGGTACTGGTGTGTACAACACCCGCATCGGCAGGGATCATGTACGGAGTGTGATTTGCAGGGTTGATGAAGTGCCAGCCCAAGCCTATGATCAGCAATACAATTGCTACTTTAATAATTACAATAATGTTGTTAACCGCAGCAGACTCCGCAGTACCGCGGATCAGTAACATTGATAAAAGGAACAGGATCAATATAGCAGGCAGGTTCACGAAGCCATGAACTCCAATTTGATCAGTATACATACCTGTAGTAGATATGTTGGTTTCCCATGGTGAATGACACCATTCAAACGGTATATGAAAATTAAAGAATGTATTCAAAAACTCGTTGAAATACTGCGACCAACCTATTGATACTGTAGCTGCACCAAGTGCATATTCCAAAACCAAATCCCAGCCTATGATCCAAGCAATTAACTCACCCATTGTTGCGTATGAATAGGTGTAAGCCGACCCGGCAATAGGTATCATACTGGCAAATTCAGCATAACATAAACCAGCCAGGGCGCAACCGGCCGCGGCTATAATAAAGGAAATAGTAACCGCCGGACCTGCATGTTCGCCGGCCGCTGCTGCGGTACGCACAAATATACCGGCACCAATAATAGCCCCGATACCCAGTGCAATCAGCGAGCTAAGCCCAAGTGTGCGCTTCAGCGTTTTTTCTGTTTCTGCCGAAGCAGCAAGTAATTGCTGAATAGGTTTCTTGATAAATAACTTCATTTTAAATTAGTAAGATCAGTCAAAAATTAAAATTTACATTTCCCCAAACGTACTTAAATTTATTGAAAACATAAAGAGCCGAATGAAACAACAGTTAAGTATTAATTATCAAAATATTAAACTGTTAAATGCTATTAAATCTATAGAGAATCGGATTTAATCTCAATTTGAACCATGATTTTGGGGATTAAAGGATTGCATGATTTAGAATTATGGGATTATCTTCTATTTCTGCTGTAAATCCCTGCCAAAATCGGCTCTTTGCAACTGTCCACCGCAAATTGCCAACTACAAACTGCCAACTTCTTACTGCTCCCCATCCCGTTTCACCAGCAATACCTCGTCATTATCTAACAACAGGTAGCCATACTCGTAATTAAAAAAATAGGTTGATCCGTTTTTTGTTTGATAGATACTGGTGATATGGTCGAAATCAAAACCTTTTGCGGTGAGTTTTTTGCGGGTTGTTTTGGTTTTGCCGGTGGGGTTCAACTCCTCCATTACGCGGCGGTTACGGCGCAGGATGTTATTGATATTCCGCACCAGGTTATAACTGTTGCTGTTGAGCTGATTGTTGTAATTATTGCGGCACAGGTCATTACAAAACTTTTTATCGGCACGGCCCTGCAATGGCGTACCGCAATCTAAACAAACTCTTTCCTGGTTCATAATGATAAAGGTAGCGATTAATTTATCCGCTTGCAAACGCTTACAAACGGATACTATCGACTATAAACGGTTAATATCCGGCTAATTTTTTAGTCTTCCACCACCTTTGTATCGTTAATTCAAGCAACAGTAAACATTAATAATAAAACGATGAACTCATTAAGAAACAGTGTACGCCTGGTAGGAAATTTAGGCATGGATCCGGAAGTAAAAGTATTTGACAGCAGTAAAAAGATGGTGCGTCTTTCTATTGCCACCAACGAAAGTTATAAAAACGACAAAGGCGAAAAAATAACCGATACCCAGTGGCATAACCTTGTTTTCTGGGGCCCGCAGGCTAAACTTGCCGAAGACCTGCTTAAAAAAGGCGATGAAGTTGCTGTAGAAGGTAAACTGTCTAATCGCAACTATACTGATAAGGATGGTGTTAAACGCTATATATCTGAAGTAGTGGTTAACGAATTTTTAAAGATGGGCACCAAAGGCTGAAGAGCAAATGGTGATACGCCCAAAGCGATAGGACGCTGGCGGGTAAGATCACTTGAATCTCGGGGACAGGTATCGCCAAGGGAAGAACAACCTTCACCAGAAGTTTAAAACGAAATGTTTTAAACTTCTGGGAGCATCCCTTAGTTTTCACTTACGCATCCGCCCCAAAAGCTTTGATATATGCGGTTCTTTCAACAATGGAATGAATAACCCCATCCAACTGCTGCGATGTTGTATCAATATGGCCAATGATCTCTTTATTAAGCGGGTTTTGCAGATCGTCATTATCAAATAAATTAACCAAACCCAAAATAGTGGCTACAGGTTTACGCAACTCGTGCGAGCTGATATTGGCGATTGTTTGCAGGCGGTTGTTCTGCTCGCGGATATTGTCTTCTGTCTTTTTGCTTTCAATTAATACCCTTAGGATATTAACCGTCCGCTCAATGATGCTGAGCTCATCGTTGCTTGGCTCACGTGTTTCGTGGTAATAAATACCAAACACTGCCAAAACTTTTGAGCCTTTTGAGCTCATTACCGGGGTTGACCAGCAGGCCTTTAAACCATATGGCCTCACCATATGAACATAGTTATCCCAAAGCGGGTTGTTTTCTATGTCGCTTACAATTACCTGTTCGCGATGGTATACCGCCCTGCCGCAAGAGCCTACTTCAGGGCCTACAGGTAACCCTTCCAGGAAATCGCAATAAGCCTGCGGTAGCCGGGGAGCAGCCAGTACATGCATTTTTTCCTGCGGATCGTCCACTTCCAATACCGAGCAGACCATGTCCGGAAAAATCCGTTCAATGCCCCGCAATAATTCACGTGTAGTTTGACCAAGAGTATATTGAGCCGTAGCATTCAACTCAAGCACCTTTTTTTCAAGTCCTAATACCCATTCCTGCATCTTGATCTCTGTGATGTCACGGATAAAAATAGCCAACTGGTTTCGATAAGGGTAAATATTGATACGCAACCAGCTATTAGAATTAGTGTTAAGATATTGTACTTGTATCGACCGCCTTTCGGTTAATGATGTTTGAAATTCACTTGACACCCTTTCGGTTAAACCCAGGCTTTCGATCTGCATAAAATTGATATCTTTCAGATCGCCAGTACTCAGATTAGTCATAGCATGAAACGCCGGATTAAAAGCGGTGATGTTCCAGGAAGAATCAAGCACTGCAAAACCTTCATTAAGGCTTTGAATGGTATGCTGAACAATATCATTTTCCGGCTGCTCGATCATGCCGGCAAGGGTATTACCGCTTGAATAAACAAGGCCATCGTCCTCATTTAATATTACCGACCAGATAACACTAAAATAGCAGCCATCTTTTGCCTTTACCCGGCTTTGATAACCTATCAGTTTTTTATGAAGAAAAAGACTTCCCTGCGATTCGGCCTGTCGTTCCTTATCTGCGGGATGACAAATGTCTGCTATATTTATATCTGCTAAGTCCTCGTCGGTATAATTAAAGGTATTGCGGAAAGCATGGTTGGTATGCAGGATCACACCACTCATATCCATGACAAAAAAGATGTCTTTTGAATGAGTGAAAAGTGATGTAAACCTTATATCCATTTGCTGCAGGCATAACATATTTATAATAACTAAGTTATAAAAATGTTTGCAATATTATCTAATATTTAAGGAGTAGTTGCTGCCACAGGTATTATTTTTCCGTTAAAAAACTTACTTCCGGTTAAGGCAAAATCGGCGATGTATTTACCCATTTCAAAGGCCATTACCGGCGATTCATAACCCGGGAAAGCCTGTTCCAGCATCTCGGTTTGTGCAGAGCCTAATGCCAGGCAGTTTACTTTGATACCTTGTTCGGTCAATTCCTGCGCTAAACACTCGGTTAGCGTGTGCAAAGCTGCTTTACTTGAAGAATAGGCCGCCAGCCCCGGAAACTTAGCACTCCCCTGAAAGCCGCCCATGCTGCCAATATTAAGGATATGCGAACCGGCTGGCATCAAAGGTACCAGGGCCTGGATAGCGCGAACATGGCCAATGAAGTTGCTTTGCAGCATCTCCACAAAGTCCGACTCAAGCAATTCGGCAAATGGTTTATTGACAAGCACCCCTGCATTATTGATCAAAACATCAACGCGGTTATCAAAATGTGATGCTATAAACTGCTGCAAGCCTTCATAGTCGTCATGAACAATGTCAAATTTCAAGGCAAACAACTGGCAATCGGGATTTAAGCCGTGAGCTATCTCCAGCAAACGTTCCAGTTTATCCTGCGAGCGGGCCAGCGCAATCACCTTGTGGCTGCCCGAAAGTATCAGTTCAATTACGGCTTCAAAGCCCACGCCGCTACTGGCGCCGGTTATTATGATGTTCATATTCCCCTATCCCCCTAAAGGGGGAATAATTGTTTGTTAATTAATTTCTATTTGAACGTCATTGCGAGGTACGAAGCAATCCCCGATTAGCAGAGCGGTCCTGTATAGTTTGGGATTGCTTCGTACCTCGCAATGACGATTGATTTAGTACCCCTAAGATGATAAATCAATTGCTAAACTACCAATTTTTGCTCAACCAGGTGCTTGATCAAATAAAAACCATCACTGATGAGTTTACCGTATTCGGGCTCATTATGTCCTTTTTGTTCAAGAAAATACTTGATCTCGGCAGCCAGTGCAGGCTCGACACCTTCATGATCAAGTATTTCCAGTATCTCCAAAGCGCAAAGCCAGTCGTCATGATGGTCTTTTTGTAATTGCAACCATACGTTACCTAAAAAGCCATAGTCACCATGGTTTATGCGGCAATTACGCACCTGTTGGTAAAGCTTTTGCAGTTCTTTACTTTTATGATCGTGCACGGCATGATGGGTCTCTGTTTTTGATTTATAAACAATGGTTTCGTAAGCTTCCCTGTCGGCCGCCCCGCAAAATACCGAAACGATCACTTCACCAACAGCCATATCATACCCCCCCCAGGCCGGGTCAAACAACACCATTCCTTCTTTATCAG
>NZ_DASVOB010000749.1:0-1758 GCF_036383575.1 Mucilaginibacter sp. | reverse complement strand
ATTCTTGAGCGCGAACAGATATCCTTTATGCTTGGCGAGATTTACTCGACAGAGAAAATAACCAAACAGGTTAAAGAAAATCAGCAAACTTACCTGTTACTGGAGGAAGAAGGCAATCCGGTGGCATTTGCAGCCTATTCGCCCCGCGAGGAAAACCCGGAGGTTTATAAGCTGCAAAAGCTATACTGCCTGCCGCAAACCCAGGGCAAAGGCTATGGAAAAGTATTGATTAACGAGGTAGCCCAAAAAACTAAAGATGCCGGTAAGAAAACGCTGGAACTTAACGTCAACAGGTACAATAACGCCAAATCATTCTATGAAAAAATGGGGTTTATCATAGCCTATGAAGAGGATATAGCAATTGGTAAATACTGGATGAACGATTATGTAATGCGGAAAGAGTTATAAGTGATTGTTATTTGGCAGGAAGGGTTTTTAAAAGCTCTTTTGCGGGTACAGCTTTGAAACTGCCGTCTTTATCTCCAATGATAAGGCTTTCGTTGTTGGCAGCGGCAGTTTCAACCAGCTTACGGTTCGCCCGCTTCATGCCTTCAAGCACCTTCGCCTCTAACTCATCCATGCCCATTTTTTGTGCTTTAGTTGTCATTTGCCTGATCTAAAATTACTTTCCAAACGTCGGATTTTATTATTGTTTCTTCTAACGACCCGAAACCTCTTGCCACCACCAGGGAGCCCGTATTTATATTATTTATTACAACCCATTTATCACAAAGAGGTATATACAAAGATACCAAATTTCTTATTCCCCGGTAATATCTCCGTTCTATTACATCGGCAGGGATATTATGGCCTCCTTTACTCACTCGTTTAGCTACTCGTTCCATTGCCATTTCAGGAGAGCTCAACCAAAAAAACAATAAAGTAACTTCATATCCTTTTTGCTGAGCTCTTTTAACCAAGGATACATAACTCCGGGTTGAAAGCGTTGTTTCAAAGGCAAAGTCAACTCCCCGGTTCAGCAACTCATCAATCCGTTGCAGCATGATCCGGCCGGCTTCGAACGCAACACTTTCCGGATTGAAGGGAGATAGTCCCGCCGCGATGTTATCTGCATTTACAAACTCATTACAGTTAAGCAATTCGGGCAAAACTGTATAGCTTGCCGTGGTTTTACCGGCACCGTTACAACCTGCTATGATATACAAATTAGGCATCCTGTGAATTTAATTGTTCATCCTTAAAAATAGCATACATATATTTATCCATCACCTCGCCATTTTTAATAACTGACCTTCGTAGTACGGCCTCCTGAATATAGCCTGCTTTTTCGAGCACCCGTATGGATGCCGTGTTTCTATTATACACACCGGCTTCTAAACGCAATAGCGAAAAATGTTCAAAAGCATAAGTGGTTACCAGTTTTACTGCCGCGGTTGCTAAGCCCTTTCCCCAATGTTCTTCACCAAGCCAATAGCCTATTTCGGCGGTTATGCGGCTTTCGTCGGTAAAAAGTTCAACACCAATGCCGCCGCAGGCTTCACCGTTAACTACTATGGCAAAGTTGGTTAAAGGTTGCTGGTTTTGGGCCAGGTTCACCCAAAATAGCGCATCCTCCATAGTATAAGGGTACGGGAACCTGTCGCGCAAAAAAGCCGATACTTTAGGGTTATCCGCATGCTTTTGAAGTGATGCTTCATCGCCCTGTTGCCACGCCCTCAATAAAAACCCGTTGCCCTGTAGTTCCATTTTGTAACAATAAAATGCTTAAAAATAACAATCATTAGCCAAACTGTTAAA
>NZ_DASVOB010000748.1:0-7630 GCF_036383575.1 Mucilaginibacter sp. | reverse complement strand
GCCAATGCTTGTCCGCTCTGCATAGCTACGAGATTGCCGCGTCGCTTCTTCCGCACAACCCTTCCCGGCTCCTCGTATGACATGTTTTGTTAGTCCGCTACCGGGTGCTGGCAGTGGAATTTTTTCATTCCAACCTTTTGCCTTTCACCTTTAGCCTTTCGCCTCAAAATACCTCACCTATCCAACGGCATCCAAGTCTCCATATCCACATGTCCCCGGTTACCCCATGCATAATAAGGAATGAGCCTGATGTCAACAGCTTTTTGTTTCGGTACGGATACTTCTTTATAAAGCCGGTTACTCCAATTATTTTCATCCCGCAGGTCGGCTTTACCTGTAAGGCTCATGATGTCGCTATTGTCTATCCTGATCATTTCGGGTTTGAGTTGGGTAGCTGCAGATAGCGCTATATTAAAAACCTTTTGCCCTTTAGCCAGATCGGCCGATTCAAGGCAGTACACCACCGGGCCGCGTTTTACCGCAACCTGGTTGCGGGTTTCCTCAACCAGCGGGTTAGCTTCCATCATAGTAACCGGCATAGGCAGGTCAAGATCAATCGTCATTCCCTTTTGCCAAACTGCATTCAACTGAGTGTAAGCTCCCGGTGTAGTATCTAACTGAGGCACCGGCTGACCGGCCATTTTGATACTTGCTCCCTTACACCAGCCGGGGATCCTCAAAAACACGGAGAATGCTTTATTGCCCGGCACTTCATCAAACTTAATGCTGATCCTTCCATCCCATGGGTAATTGGTAGTTTGAGTCATTTTTACCGGCGTACCATCTTTAAGTTTAGCGGTTATCGTATTGCTGCCATACAGATTAAACCACAACCCTTTATCTGATGTGCTGTAAGCATAATCGCTTACCTCTGCAATGGTACGTACTACATTCGGCGGACAGCAGTTAGATAATTTAATGTACCCGACCCTATCTTTAGACCAACGCTGCTTAAATGGCAAACTATCCGAATAAGCCAACGGATTGGTATACAAAAAATCGCGACCACTCAAACTGATTCCCGAAAGCACGCTGTTATACAATGCCAGCTCCATTACATCGGCATATTTGGCATCACCAGTTATTTGCAGCATTCGCCAGTTCCATAAAACGTTGCCAATGTTAGCGCAGGTTTCATTATGGGCGGTGAAGCTGGGCAACTGGTAATCACGCCCGTAAGCCTGATGAATTTTCTGTACATCGTTGGGATTATAAGAAGTACCATCCGGCGAAACGCCGTCATACAACGATCCGCAGCCACCCGTGATATACATTTTGCGGTTCACCACATCGTTCCACATCAGGTTTAAGGTATGCATAAGTGTAGTGTCACCGGTTTCGGCATAAACATCAGCAGCGCCCGCGAACAGGTAGTTGGCACGTACCGCATGGCCCATGACCTGGATTTGCTGACGGAATGGTACCCTGTCCTGGTTGTCATCCGTACCATCTTTCATCAGGCCACGGATATCGATCAGGTTTTTAGCCAGTTCGAGGTATTTGGGATCTCGGGTAGTGCGGTACATCTCTACCACGCCCATATAATGCGATGGGCAAATGGCATTACGCGCCAGTTCGGGCGAAGCTGTTTTATAAAACTTATAGAGATAGTCGGTAGCCCTGACGGCTACTTTCAGCAAAGTTGTCTTGCCTGTTACGCGGTAATGCACGCAGGCGGCGGTCATGAGGTGACCGAGGTTATACGTTTCAAAATTAAGGCGGTCATTAAACGCCTTTTCCTTGCCGCTGTTCTTACGTTCCTCAATGATGGTTGGCGTGTGGATATAGCCGTCGGGCCGCTGCGCTTTGGCAATAACGGCTATGGTTTTATCCATTAGGCGGTCAAGCGCCGGATCATGCGTGGCGGCATACATGCTGGCTACGGCTTCAAACAGTTTATAAAAATCACCATCGTGAAAAGGTGGCCCTTCGTGCGAACCGGTATCCAGTCCGGCGGCTATTTCAAAATTGCGGTAAGCATGACTGATCTTTGGATCGGTATAAACACGCCACAGGTTTGGGATCATGGTATCACGGCAAACTTTGAACCTGTCGGCCCAAAAGCCGCCTGTCCATTGTACTGCGCCCATATCAAGGCTGCGGAGTTTGGCGTAATTGCTTTTGCTGGTGTTTACCAGGGCCTTGTTTTGGGCATTAAGTCTGCCGCCAACAATTACCAGTACTGTGATGATAAGATATTTATGTGTTGTTTTCATTTTAACGTTTTGGAAAGATCCGAAGACCTTAAGACTCTTTGCGAGTTCAAGTTATTAACCCACAGTTTTATCGTTTAATCGGCATGGCGTGTTGTTTTGCCCCTCTGGGCAATGTCATTAAGTTAAGGGAAATCCCCCAGAGGGGGAACAGGTTTGTAGTAATATCATATACCGAAAATAACCGTGCCAGAGGTACGGAACACTCCGAGTTGTGTACCTCTGGCACACTAAGACAAACAAATCTTTAATTTCTACAAACCTTTTGCACCTCTGGTGCAACCAGTCAATCTCTTAACTTAATGACATTGCCCTCTGGGGCAAAGGATGTTTCTATAATTTTCATGCTACAAACCTTCTGCACCTCTGGTGCACTTTTCCTTAAGCATATCTCGATCAATAACTGTTTAATTATAAAAATCCCCCAGAGGGGGTAAAGGTTTGTAGAAATAACGTCCCGCCCCTTATCCGAACCCCAGAGGGGTTCAACTCGCGCTGATTACTCAATTAGCAATGACCATTTAACTTATTAATTTATGGATTAACCTAAACTCAAAGACAGCCCCTGAGGGAATCCGAATAATGAGATATTTATTGTCATTTTCATACTATTAGGGAATATAAGTGAGCAGCCTAACCGGGCTTAGCAAACCAGCCGGCAAAAGCGAACGGCCTTCCAACCGGTAAGGTGCGTTTGTCCATGTAATTCGTTTATTTTCCGGAAGCACATGATCGCCCATGAGGCGGTTAGCCCAGGTATTGGTTACTTTAATTATTAGCTTGTTTCCGCCGGGTTTAACCGCCTTGCTGATGTTTACACGATAAGGAAATGTCCATGCCGTGCCGCAATTGATACCGTTTAAATAGACTTCGGCGAGGTTGGCGACCTTACCCAAATCAAGATATAGCCTTCCTGTTTTTCCGGTAAACTGAAATGTGTGACTGTAAACCGCCGTACTGGAATAGTACTTCACACTATCGTTATTACTCAGCGACCAATCATCTGGTTTATCAAACGTAACCGGTTTTACAGGCCCACCAGATTTAGGATCAAACTGTACCTGCCAGTTTGTAAAAGTCTGTACTGTTTTAAAATGTACTGCCTTATCCAATTCAAGCTTTGCGCCCGGATGGCTGTTTCTAAAAACGATAAAAACCGAACCATTTGCAGCAAGCTCAAGGCTTAGGTTTGTACGCTTAGATTTACTGCTTCTTTGTAATCGTTTCATTTCCCCGGTTAAAGGCTCCCAAAACTCGGGAACACGGCCGGATATCCTTAGCGACAAATTAACAGTCCGGTTTAAAGCCTGCTGATTGGAGATGAAATAGAGATCAAGATCATCAGCACTGCGATGTGTCCATGCAAGATCTTTTGCGGGTTGATTAACCGAATCCGTAGCGATCAAATCGCGGGAAATACCCAGTTCATCAAAGGTATCTTTTTGGTAAGGGCCTGTAAGCAGTTTACCTGTCAAAGCAGCCTTCATTCGCTGATCGCCCAATAAAACTGTAGCGCCCTCATTCACCAATTGCTGAAGTTTTTTAATAACCTCTGCAGATAACTGCCATGGCTGTGGCGACATTTGGCTCACACCGGGGATAATCAACATAGCATAACTGGCACCTCCGGGTAAAATGATCCTGCCATTTTTCACGGTGGCTAAACGCAGCAACGCGTCTTTATTAAAAGAATCGTAGGCATAACCACGCAGCGGATCGATCCAATTTTCAGGCAATGCCATATTGGCCGAATGACTTGCATCTTCAACCGAATTAATGATCGGCACATCTTTATTGGCCAAACGTTCGGCTTCCTGCTTTACCCGTTCGGCACCGAAAATCCCTGGCAGGGTACTCACTAACCTATCAGGTAAAATGGCACGGCGCGGGGTTTCCTCGCCGGTAAAAACAGCAATATCAGTAACCGGGTGGCCCTGTTGCAGCATCGATTGGCAACGGCTGATATAATCAAACCAGGCTTTACCCGGCCGCCACCAGGTTTGATCGCGCTGAAAAAACAGGCCGATGCCATCCAGCGTCATACCGGGTTTACGATCAAGCCAGGGGTTGTGTACATTCACATGAAAAACATAACGATTGATGCCGAGGGCAAAATTCCGGTCGGCAGTGGTTTTGAGCATGCCAGGATGTTCATCCCACAAAAGTCTTAATTCGGTAAAAGCCTCGGCCTGGATAATATTTTTGCCGTAGACATGCCCACCTGATATAGCATCGAGCATGTCATTCGGCTTATCGTGTGTGGGGCTCCTGAACCAAAACTCGCCCATCGGGATATCGGCTTTTTGATAATGCAGCATCCCATCGCTCATCATGGTTGGGGCCACGCTTTCGGCAGTAAATGTGCAGCCTTTTTCGTGCGCCAGCTTAGCCATGGTGCCATAGAAGTTATCTACCAGCAGTTCGGCTATGGTTTGACGCACATCGGCCAAAACCTTTTCGGATTTTTCGGCACTCTCCATCGGCACACCGGCCATCAGCGGAAGATAAGGCAACAGATCATACCCACGCCGTTTTTTAAACTCCCCTGCAAATACCGGCGACCAGTTTTGGCTCCCGCACTCCCAGCTATCCACGTGAAAGATCTTTAAAACCCGTTTAGCCAACTCAGGCCCAACCTGTTTTATAGCCTCGCCAAACCAGTTCTCAAACTGTATTTTGGCAGCCTCGGGGTTAAACTTATCGCATTCCAAACCGATGCCGCCACCGCCCGTAGCGTTGGTATGCCCGGTGGAAGTATGACCAATACGGATGATAGTCCATTTACCGGCTGGGGCAACCCAGTTGAGTTTACCATCTGCGCTTAATTTATCTGTAAGGTTGATGACCTTATTTTTATCGATACAAAGATTCACCGGTAATTGGGCATCTGTAGTCTGTTTGCTTAAACGCCATACCTCGCCAGTTTTACTTTCATACTGATGTACACGCGCTTCACCTAACAACTCGATGCCCGAGAGTTTTAAAGTAGGCTTCCACTTGGCAAAATCAAGGTCTTCGGCTCCCGGCTCTGAACCTTCTTTATTATATGTAAACCTGAAATATCTTGCCGTAGTTGCTTCAATGGCATTGGTAATTTCCGCATCACCATCTTGCCAGCCGTGACGTGGTGGCTCCAATCTGCCTAACGAACGAAAACTTTTACCATCATCGCTTACCTCAAGCAACAGCCGTTGCGACTGGTAGTTGCTTGCCGAAGTATGGATAATAAGTGAACGACAAGTAAATGGCTTTTCAAATTCCAGTTGCAGCCAGCAGGGCTCGTTACTGGTAAAGCTTTTGGTATTACCCCTTTCGGCAAGGTATTGCACATCGGTATTCGGCAGACTGGTAGTTACCTTCGGATGCTCGTCGTAACTGCCCTGCCCCTCGCCCGGGAGCGACGGATAGGCCAATATTTCGATGTCTTTATAGTAGTTTTTATAGTGCCGAGGAACAGGCAAGGTATCATGATAAGTTTTGCCGCCTTCAACTTCAGTTTTCGACCATACCACTTTTTGCATGGAAAGCTCAGGCGTTATCCAGGGGCCACCGGCCAGAGCAAAACCATCACTATCGTGCATGGCGAGTTTTACACCTATCCTGTCGGCTTCCTGCATGGTAAACTTCACCATTGCCCACCATTCGGGACTTAGCTGATTAATTGACGGGGTGATAAAAGGCGGGTTAGCCGGCCCTTTAATAGGCATTAAATACGCCCCGGCAATCCCGGCCTGTTTCATCGCCTGCAAATCGGCGGTAATTCCTTCACGGCTTACAGCTCCCTGCATCCAGTACCAAAACACCCATGGCTTTGCCGATTCGGGCGGGTGCAAAAAAGCCTCCTTCAAACCATCATTTAAGGTCGATGCTTTTCGATGCTGGGCTATCCCCGGTAAAAACAGGCAGCAAAGGCAAATTATAAAAACGTATTTCCTCATGGCTTTCTGTTAAATTTTATTTGGTATGCCGCATTTCCAGCGCCTTCCGGCTTACCCTCATATGGTTTCAGGTAAAAACTGTATTGATACTTTTTGGCAGGAATGCGGTATTGCTCTAACGGTTCCGCCACTTCCGACCAGCTGTCATTGCCCCCTACGCCCATCTGTACCAGGTCGATATTCAGCGTGATAAAACCGGCATCCTTTAACTTGTTGGTATGCTTCGCCTTTTGAATATTCTCTTCGGTATAAGGCCAGGCGCTCATGCTGAGCAGGCTATCGGCAGTTATCAGCAAACCACCTGTTTTATGGTGCAGCAGCACCCAGCGTACATCCGTGCGGTTGCCATTTTCCTGGGGCACAACGTAGGGTTCCATAAACTGACTGATGGATTGTGAATAGATGCCCGCTTCTGAACCGGTACGCCTGTCGATATAGTTTTCAAAAGGCCCCCGGCCATAATAGCTGATATTGCTGTCGGCCTGCGCAATCCCCATTTGCATACCAATTTTAGGGAGATTTGGCAAGCCGGTTTTAGCATCGAGAGCATAAGCAACATTCAGCAATCCATTACCGTGAATAGTATAATTGACCTGTACCGAAGCACTATCACCAACCATCGAATAAACGCTTGTAACCACTACCGAACCGTCTACCGCTTTCTGACCTGAGATCTTTTTCAGCACCGGTACCGCTTTAAACCATGCTGCCAGTTTCTTTTCCATCTTCCATCCACGATGATCGTTATCGGTAACCGGGCGGGTAAAATGCGGCAATAAAGGAGTAAATATCTGCTGATTACCTTTGTACACATACGAGGTTAAAGCGCCATTATCCTTACTAATGCCGATCTCAAAATCATTTCCGCTGATATGGTATGCCTTACCATCTTCAGATAGTTTTGCTTCGGGATATTGCTTATCATAAGCGTTTGCAGCTGATGTTTCGGGCTTGGTTAGCTGAAACTGATCGCTTGCTATTTCATAGCCTTTGCTGGCCCAGGGCTTATCTTCGGCAAGGGTAAAATGGATATCGGCCAGGTATTCATGATTACGCTTTAAATTGGGCTGGTATTGTTTTATGCTGATAATGGTATCATGCCCAGCAGCCAGGCTGATGCGAGGGATTTGTTTTTTCAGGATGATATTGCCGTCTTCCCTCAATTGCAGGGTAACCTCATAATCGACCAGCGAAGCTACGCTGTGCCAGTTTTTAATGTGGATAGTGGCCTTACCAGTGTCAACCAGTTCACAAACCGCAGGCTGAAAAACATGCTTGCATTCGTAAATAGCAGGTTTGGGGCGACCGTCGGATGCTACAATGCCTTTGATGGTGAAATTATCAAAATAGCGTTCGCCATAATCACCGCCATAGGCATAGTACGCCTTACCTGTGGAATCATGTTTTAGTAATCCCTGGTCTTTAAACTCCCAGATAGCCCCGCCGATAATCCGTTTGGTTGAGCGCCATTGATCCCAA
>NZ_DASVOB010000747.1:0-12462 GCF_036383575.1 Mucilaginibacter sp. | reverse complement strand
TCCTAACCAATTATAACCTAATTTATTCCGATGATCCAGACAGAAAAACAAAAGCTTAGCGATACTATCAATGTAGATGCGGCACTTATAAACGATTTCCGGCAGCAAGGGCACGTGCTCATCAAAAACGTTTTGCAGACCGATGAAGCAGCTCATTACCGCGATGTGATCAGCAATGCAGTGAACCGTTACAATACCGAAACCCGTGCTATGCAGGATAGGGACACCTATGGCAAAGCTTTTTTACAGATCATGAACCTATGGGAGGTTGATGAACAGGTACGGGAGTTTACCCTCGCCAAACGTTTTGCAAAAATTGCTGCCGACCTGCTTGGTGTTGACCATGTGCGCATTTATCATGATCAGGCTTTGTTTAAAGAACCCGGCGGAGGTTTTACCCCCTGGCACCAGGACCAATACTACTGGCCTCTTGATACCAACAATACGGTTACCATGTGGATGCCGCTGATGGATATTGATGTTGAACTGGGGATGCTCACGTTTGCCTCGGGATCACACCGGGATGGATTTGCAGAAAACATCGCCATCTCAGACGAATCGGAAACATCCCTTCAAAAATACATCAGGGAGAAAAATTATCCCATAACCCGTGCCGAAACCATGCAGGCCGGCGATGCTACCTGGCATTACGGCTGGACTTTGCATAACGCACCGGGTAACAGCACTACCGATACCACCCGCGAAGTAATGACCATCATTTATTATGCCGATGGCGCAGGTGTAACGCAACCACAAAATAAGCACCAGGAAAACGACCGCCATCGCTGGCTTGGCGGTTTAAATCCCGGTGAACCGGCCAATTCAAACTTAAACCCTTTAGCTTACTGATAATTTCTGACAGTCGTTTTCTATATGATAAAAAGAACATTTTTACTGATCGCCTTAATGGTTTGTACCACCTTTTGCTTTGCACAAAGTAAGGATAAGCGTTGGTCGGAAGCCCGTATCTGGGCATGGTATAATCAACAACCCTGGTACTGCGGGTTTAATTACATCCCGGCTTATGCTATCAATTATACCGCCATGTGGGATAAAACAACTTTTAACGAGGCGGCTATAGATAAAGAGTTGGCACTGCCAGAAAAGTCGGGCATGAACTCGCTGCGGGCCGTATTGCAATACGCGGTATACGCCGATGACCCGAAGTATTTCTTAAGTACGCTGGATAAATTTATGGCGATATGCGATAAACATCATATCAAGTTTATCCCGGCTTTGTTTGATGATTGCTCTTTCGGCATTACCAATGATCCAAAAACGGGCAAACAACCCGAACCGCTAATTGGCTGGTATGCCTGGGCATGGTCGCCAAGTCCGGGACATAGCCTGGTGGTTGATTCCGCCACGCATCCCAGGCTAAAAAAATATGTAACGGAGGTGATCACAAGGTTCAAAAACGATAAGCGCATTTTAATGTGGGACCTTTACAATGAACCTACAAACGGTGGTTTAGGCTCAGCTACTTTTCCGCTGCTGAAAAAGGCCATTGCCTGGGCAAGGGTTGTAAATCCGTCGCAGCCGCTTACCATTGGCATCTTTGATCAAAACCCGCGGCTGAACAGCATTATTACCGAAAATGTTGATCTGATCACATTTCATGATTATGGTGATAAGCAACACGTTACCAAAACCATAGAAGAGCTTAAGCAATACAATAGGCCCATGATCAATACCGAATGGATGAACAGGCCCTGGAAATCGACGGTGAGTGAAATTATACCTGTATTTTACCAATACAAGGTTGGTTGCAACCTATGGGGACTGGTTAACGGTAAAACACAAACCAATTTACCGTGGAGACACCGCCCCGGCGATCCGGAACAAAAGCTTTGGCAGCATGACCTTTACAGCGGTGATTTTAAACCTTACAAAGCCGCTGAAATTGATTCGCTAAAATTATTTATAGACAGATCCAAAAGTGCTGAATATATCAGCGGGCATCAGCACCAATAGGATAATTTGGTTTCTTTGTATATCAAAACTTTCCTGTACCGATGATCAAGCCCACGTTAGAAGCTTTAAGTAATCATGACAAAAACACGTTCCTGGCCAGGTTATTTGAGCAGCACGAGTTTGAATCGCCATATCATTTTCATCCCGAATATGAATTAACGGCCATTCTTAAAGGCGAAGGGAACAGGTTTGTGGGCAACAATATGTCGGCGTATCAACAGGGCGACCTGGTGTTGATCGGCGGTAATGTACCCCATTGCTGGAAAACCAGCTTGCACAACGAGGAGATCAATGCAAAATCGGTAGTGATCCAGTTTAACCTCGATTTTTTAGGGCCTAATTTCTTCGAGAACCAATCGGCCTGGAAAGTTGTGCAGCTACTTAAAAAAAGCTTTCATGGCATCCATTTTACAGGAAAAGGCACAACGGCCATCATTAATTTGATGATGGCTGTTGTAAAAGCAGAAGATCCGTTTAAGAAACTCATCCTGGTGCTGGAAATTCTTGACCGGCTAACTGATCATTCCTCATACCAATATTTAAATGCTGAACCGGTGATCTATAGTCCGCAGGGGATAGAACATCAAAGGTTAAAGCTGGTGCAAAGTTTTATTATTGATAATTTCCGGAGTAAGATAACCCTTGAAGAGGTTTCTGAGATAGGCAGCATGACAAAAAACGCGTTCTGCAAATTTTATAAAAAAGTAACCGGCAAAACCTTGACGGAAACCATCACTTATTACCGTTTGCAGTACGCCATGCAGCAACTGATATCAACAGATAAAAACGCTACCCAAATTAGTTTCGATTCGGGCTTTAGTGATGTGGCCTCATTTCACAAAATATTTAAGTTAAGTACCGGCAAAAGTCCGCTGGGTTACCGGAAGCATCATTTGGAGATCATAGGTTAATATCTGATGATAGTTGTAAATTGGGTTCCGTTATTCAACTCTTACAGCAATGTTTAAACGCTCAACACCAATATTGGCCTCTGTTGACGAGGCTAAAACGATCGCTTTTTACACCGAAAAATTAGGCTTTACTTTTTGTGCCAGCAATAACGGTTACCTGATATTTATCAGGGATGGCATCAATGTGCATTTATTCCCGTGTGATGATCCGGAAGCTTGCCGCAACATGGGCTGTTATATCTATGTAACCGATATTGAGCAGCTTTACGAAGAGTATCAAAAACTGAATCTTATCCACCCGAACGGCGGCCTAAAGATGATGCCCTGGGGCTTGCGACAGTTTGCTGTGGTAGATAATAATGGTAATATCTTTTACTTTGCTGACCATAAAGAATAACGAAAAATTTTCATGCCAGTAGTACGTGCATTATATGTTAAGTAATAGTGCATTTAATTAGAGTATTTATTATTTGTTAAAATATACTTAACTTAGTGTTAAACAACATAAGCTAATGTATGCCTCAAAACAAACTACCACTTTATGCTATAGTTGAATTATTGATGCGCCTCACCGGTATTAACCCCCAAATTGGCAACTATAAAAACCATGCGGAACGCGGAGATGAAGTAATTGTTAAAACCACCAACGGCACAATTCAACTTTCAAGAGCCCTTGTTTTATCTCAATTTTATAAGCCCGAAGATATTGGAAAACGCGATCTGGAATCCTTAGCGTCAAGATTTAGAAAGAGATTTAGCAAAGCAAAGAGCTGAAAAAATCAGCCCCCAATTAAACTTTTGTTCTTACATAGATATCTCCAAATCCCGTGCTTATAAAATCGTTACCTGCTATAAAACTTTTCATTTCGGCAGGTAACAGCCATTTTTCCATACCCCATTGCATACTTTCATTTGAACTGTAGTTACATTCAATATTGGGATTATGTGTAAGTATCTGGTCAATACATTGAATGGCGCGCGCTGTTTGCTCCGGCACGGTATATTCAAAACTGATCATTTTTACAGGTTGGGTTAACCCTTTCAACACTTCCAGCTCATACCCTTCAACATCTATTTTAATAAATGACGGCAGGCCAAATGCTTCGATCAGCTTGTCGGCTGTTGTTATTTCCAGGTTTATGGGTTCATCCCAGGTATAGCTGTTAAACCGGCCATCCTTAACCGAATCTATCCACTCTTCCGAAAATGATGACAATACAGATGTATTTGAAACATAAAATTTCTTTACCGCTTCCACAGCACCAAGGCCTTTACCTACTACAGTGATTCTTTTACCAAACTTTTGTTTAAGATATTCGTAACAGTTTGCCTGTGGTTCTACCGCTACAACCTTTGCCCCTATGGCCAGCAATGGTAAAACCCTGTTACCCATATTAGCACCAACATCAAAGCAGATATCGCCGCTTTTTATAAATGTTGAATAAAACTTACTTCTGAACCTCGCTTCTTCGTTCGCGGCCTTATCGGCCTCTCTTTGTATTTTGGACGGAAATAGTCTTCTAAGCTGTAGGCGAATATTCGCCCCTAACAACTTTTTTATCAATTCTCTCATTTAATGTGTCGGGCTTAAGTGTCTGGCTGCAATTTAAAGCTTTTTCTCTAATGCCCTAAATGGGATCTACAGCATTTCAAATAAAAGAGCAAAACAATTCTTTAAGTTAATGTATCGAAGCCCCCCCTGCGTTTGACCGCGTTGAACTTATCCGCTTAAAACTTTTGCCTATATTTAACCTTTTCCTCCGGGATCAAAGCATGGGTAATTTTTACTTACAGAACGTATTATAAAAATGGATAAACTCCGCAAGCATATTGAAGACGTAGTGCCGATCAGCGACGGGGAGTTTGATTTTGTAAAACCGTTTTTCACCTACAAAAGGGTAAAAAAACATCAATACCTTACCCAGGAGGGCGACACAGTTACTTTTGAATACCTGATCCTGTCGGGTGTTTTCAGGATGTTTTATCTTGATAGTGAAGGCAAAGAATACATTGTACAATTTGCAGGAGAGAACTGGTGGATGGCCGACTACCAGGCTTATTTTAAAGAAAAAAAAGCTACGCTCCACATTGTATGTATGGAAGATGCCGAGGTTCTGTGCCTCAACCTGCATGGCCGAGAAACATTATCTGCCGAATTGCATAAAATGGAGCATTTTTTCAGGGCAAAACTTACTAATGGATATGTTGCGCTGCAACGCAGGATCATTTCACTGCTTGCCAGCACGCCACAGCAACGCTATGAAGAGTTTGGCCAGCTTTATCCGCACCTGATGCAAAAGATCCCTAAAAAATACATAGCCGAATACCTCGGCGTTAGCCGCGAAACTTTAAGCAGGCTTTACTCTAATAGAGTAACCCAATAACATATTCAGAGTTTCGGCTTAGCTTGGCTCAAAATACAAGTTACTTACAATCAACCCATTAAAAGATATCGTTAAATAAAACCTATCAAAAGTGTGATCCGCGTCACACTTTTTCTGTGACTTGCTTCCTTGTTTTCGGGAGGCCTAATTTTGGACATTTGTTATGTAAATCAAACAACAAAACAATTATCCATTACTATAACAATTTAAGTTTTATGTCATGAAAAAGAGAATTTTATTTGTGGTATCAAGTGCAAACGTAATTGGCCCACACAATCGCGCTACCGGAAACCTGCTTACCGAAGTCGCCAACCCTTACCAAACTTTCAGGAAACAAGGATACGATATTGACGTGTATAGCGTAAATGGCGGTGAAGCCCCGATAGATATGGTTGAACTGGATGACGAATTAAATATCGCCTTCCTTAACGGCGAAGGCTCGGCTGCCATGAAAAACACCAAAAAAATCGACCAGGTATCGGTAGCAGATTATGATGCCGTATTTGTTCCCGGCGGCTTGGCCCCGGTAGTAGACATGCCTGAAAATACCACCGTGCAAAACATTTTATCAGGCATGTATGAAAAAGGTGGCATAGTGAGTGCCGTGTGTCATGGCCCGGTAGCGCTGATCAATGTAAAACTGAACGATGGTAGCTATCTGATTGCTGGTAAAAACGTTACCGGCTTCAGCATTGCCGAAGAAGAAAACTACGCCAAAGAAGATGTTCCGTTTGAGCTGGAAGATGCCCTGAAACAACGCGGCGCTAAATATAGTGCTGCTGCTCCATGGCAAGCCTATATTGTTACCGACGGCCGTTTAGTTACCGGCCAAAACCCAGCATCAGCAAAAGGTGTGGCCGAAAGCGTGATCAAAATTTTAGAAGCTTAATCGTATAACAATCAATGCCTGCTCTTTTCAAATTGATGAGGGAGCAGGATTATAAAAAACAAAAAGATGAACCAACAAGCTATAAATGTTTTTGCCAAATGGCAGGTTAAAGAAGGTGAATTAGATACCGTGCTCAATCTCCTTACCCACGTAACCGAACAAAGCAGGGCCGAAGAAGGCAACCTGTTTTACAGGCTTCACCAAAGCAATACCGATGCTAATACACTGGTTTTGTTTGAGGGCTATAAAGATGAAGCTGCTGTTGCTGCTCACCGCGCATCCGAGTACTTTCAAAATATTGTTTTGGGCCAAATAGTTCCGCTACTTGAAAACCGGGAGGTGGTTGTGGCTACGGAGTTAGGTATTTAATAATGTAAAAAGGAAAGCCTGCAAATCAAATCATTGCAGGCTTCTCTTTTCCACGGCATACACCATTTTATGCGATATTTTATATCCTTCTGGTTCTTTCCAGCTATTCCATTAGCTTTGCTCAATCTGCTTTAAGCTGTCCATTTTCTTGTAGGCTAAAAATCCTTTGATATCCTCAAAATGTTCGCGGACGCGTTTATTTCCAAACTCAAATACCTTTTTTACCAGTCCGTCCAGAAAATCCCTGTCATGCGATACCAGGATCAGCGTTCCATCAAAATCTCTCAGGGCATCTTTGATGATATCCTTGGTTTTCATATCTAAATGGTTTGTTGGCTCATCCAGGATCAATACGTTTACAGGTTCCAACAGCAACTTGATCATGGCCAGGCGCGTTTTTTCGCCGCCGGAAAGTACCTTGACCTTTTTAGTGGTATCATCGCCGCTAAACATAAATGCACCCAAAAGATCTTTGATCTTTACGGTGCCATCGCTTAGCGGGATCTGGTCGATAGTTTCAAATACTGTTAAATTCTCATCTAACAAAGCAGCCTGGTTTTGGGCAAAGTACCCTATTTTGGCATTGTGACCTACTTTTAAAGTTCCCTGGAAATCGATCTCTCCCATGATGGCTTTGATCATTGTCGATTTACCTTCCCCGTTTTTACCAACAAAAGCCACTTTTTCGCCCCGTTCAATCACCATAGCCGCTTTTTCAAACACAACATGATCGCCATAGGTTTTTGTCAGCTCTTCAACCATTACCGGATATTGGCCGGAACGTGGCGACGGTGGGAATTTCAATCGCAATGCCGAAGTATCCACTTCATCTATCTCGATGACCTCAAGCTTTTCAAGCATCTTCACGCGCGACTGTACCTGCAAAGTTTTAGAGTACGTGCCTCTGAACCGGTCTATAAATTCCTGGTTATCGGCTATAAAGCGCTGTTGTTCCTCATAGGCTTTTAATTGGTGTACCCTGCGGTCAGCACGCAACTGGAGGTAATGTGTGTATTTGGCTTTATAATCGTAGATCCGGCCCATGGTCACCTCAATGGTACGGTTTGTAATGTTATCTACAAAAGTACGGTCGTGCGAGATAACCATTACTGCCCTTGCCGAGTTGACCAGGAAATCTTCCAGCCATTGGATACTGTCGATATCCATGTGGTTGGTAGGCTCATCAAGCAAGATCAGGTCTGGTTTCTTTAACAGAATTTTGGCCAGCTCGATACGCATACGCCAACCGCCCGAAAATTCGGAAGTTTGACGAGCAAAGTCTTTGCGTTCGAAACCTAAGCCTTTCAGCACCTTTTCTACCTCTGCATCATAATTTACCTCTTCCTGCGAATAAACTTTTTCGCTCAGCTCCGATACCCGTTCAATCAGCTTCATGTAGTCGTCACTGTCGTAATCGGTGCGAATGTTGAGCTGCTCATTCACTTCGTCCAGCTCTTTCTGCATCTGATTGGCCTCGTCAAACGCTTTCATCGTTTCTTCAAAAACGGTAACGTTATCCTGGGTAAGCAAATGCTGCGGCAAGTATGCTATTACCGCATCCTTAGGGCCGGTTACGTTGCCGGTAGTAGGTTTGGCCGCACCGGCGATGATCTTGAGGATGGTGGACTTGCCTGCGCCATTCTTGCCCATCAGGGCTATTTTATCATTCTCGTTTATAGAGAAGGTTACGTCACTGAATAAGGTGGTTCCGCCAAATGAAACGGAAATGTTATTGACATTGATCACAGTAATGAAATATTGAATTTTGCGCAAAGATAAGTGAAAGACACAGAATTATGGCAGGAGAATGAAGGGTGTTATCAGGCCTCGTTTGAAGCTTTTGGATCGTTTGCAATTGTGTTTAAAGGTGTCCTTTTTTGTTCAAATCATAATTAATCAGTCTAAATAATTTTCAAAGTCAACTTCTGCTTGCATCATCCTTAAACTAAAATTAAATTTTTTTCGTATAGTTGCTAAATGGTTCACATGTCGCAAATCGCGGCCTGTCCATACAACAAAACAATTCAGTGTTTACAACCATCTCAACATTAAAAAATTAAGCGCTTTTTGGTTCAAGCTAACGGGAGAAACGTCAAGTTTCAGTTTAGAGAGCAGGATATTTCATTCTATAACTATCTGCGCGATAATTCTGGCTTGTTTTTATATCCCGTATAATATTTTTGCTGGCCTGTATGTAGCTGCATTATCCTGTTTTATAATTGCATGCTTCTTTTTCTATCAATATTACTATTCGCGGTATCATCATAAAAAGCATAACAATATTGTATTTGGCTTAACAGGCTTGCTTCTTTTTTCTGTTAATTATTTTGCAAATTCGGGTATTAATGGCTCTACCGATTTAATATGGCCTGCTTATTTGCTGATGCTATTCGCCATTTCGCCATACAGGTATTATTTAGCCTGGCTGGCGATCTACATATTTGCTTTTCTGATACTCCACGTTGTTGAATATCATTATCCGGCCCTGGTTCAATACCCTTTTACTGCAGGAAAGGGGCAATTTATTGACCGGGTTACCGCATTTCCGCTACCGGTGATTGCCATTTATTTCATTATCAGCTTCATTAAGCGTAGCTACGATAAAGAAAAGGCCATGGTTGAGTTGAGGAATGAAGAGATCACATTGCAGAAGAGCCTCTTAGAACAAAGTAATGCGGAAAAGAATAAGCTTATGTCAATTATTTCGCATGATATGCGGGCACCGCTTATTAATATACAAGGTTACCTGGAGTTGCTTAATGAACATGAGCTTGACAATACTCAGCGATTGGTTTTGGAGAAAGATCTGCTTGCTGCTACCAATAATACCATGCAAATGCTGTCTAACCTGCTTTACTGGACAAAATCCCAAATGGAGCGGCCAACGGTAAATTTGCAGGAAGTGAGCCTTTCTTTTGTATTGAAAAGCACGTTGGAGATGGAGAAAATGCTGGCGGTTAAAAAAGGCATTTCCTTAAGTTACGATATTGACGATAAAATAACGGTAATTGCCGATACTGATATGCTGCAACTGGTGGTGCGTAACCTGGTAAACAACGCAATTAAATTCACGCAAAAAGGGGGTAGCATCGCTGTAAGTACTCAAACAATGCCCGATAAAGTTAAACTAACTGTTAGCGATAACGGAAAAGGCATTGCCGAGGCCGAGCAAGAGCATATTTTCCTGGTAACATCAGATCCTTCTTTTGGTACCAATAACGAAAAGGGCGTTGGCTTGGGCTTGTTGCTATGTAAGGAGTTTATAGAACGGCAAGGTGGCAGTATTGGTTTCGAAAGCGTTTTTGGACAGGGTTCCAGCTTTTATATTTTTATTCCGTCAAAAGCTGGGTTACATCACGACGGCGCTGGTAACCCACCGGGTTTATTATCTGATAACTGTTAAGCTACCCGATAATGGCGTCGTTCCATTTTTAAGATCAATGACGTAATAATAGGTGCCAGCCGGAATGTTTGCATTTTTATACTTCCCATCCCAGGCAGTAGTATAACCAATAGAAGAATAGATTGGTTTCCCATATCTGTTAAAAATATTTACCGAGCAATTAGACGGTAAGCTGAGCGATGATAGATTCCAGGTGTCATTAATTCCGTCGTTATTTGGCGTAAATGTATTGGGTATTACCAGAACTTTAGGCTGTGTACGGAATGGAAGTATATCACCTTTAGTAATCCCATTTTCATTTTGGGCAACTATCCTGAAATAATAAGTAGTTGAAGGAGTCAAATCAATCTGGTTATTGGTAAAGTTAACTGCCCCTGTATTGGCAATAATGGGGTTTACACCCGTAGCAATATCAGCAGTTATGGCTCCTGCGAGCGTTGGTGATGTGCCAAACTCAAAATGCACCTCTGTTTCACTCCCATTATCATTAGCCAGGCCATTTAATGTTGCTGTTGATGATGATATAAGAGTTGCTGGCTTTGTTTGAGCAACAGGAGGTGCAGGCGGACGGTTTGGGGTAACAAAACTTAATATATTCCCGTTTGCTGCACCTCCTGCATTATCCGCGTTTATTCGGAAATAATATGTGGTAGCCGGCGTCAAATTGTTAAGCGCACTTGTATAGCTTGTTATGCCTGTTCCTGCATTTAACGGATTAGCGCCTGACTTTAGCGGAGCGATGACGGAACTGCTAAGATCAGGATTGGTACTATACTCGAAGGTTATGTTAGTTAAGGAGCCGTTATCTGATACAGTGCCATTAAGTGTAGCGCCCGAGAAAGATAGCTCGGTAGCCGGTAATGTTATAACCGAGGGGGGCAATATCGGAGCTGTCGAAAAAATCCATGCTGCACCTTGCCAATCGTTATCAGATCCTCCGCCGTTAATGGATGTTTTGCCATCAGCACTAATTGCAACAGATGTACCCGACACCGAATATTGATCCGTATCGTACCCTACCAATTGACTCCCCTGCAGTACCCAGGTATTGCCATTTCGGGTAAATACCCAAACGCCTCCCCGGTAATGTTCGCCAAAACCGTATTCACCCATAATAGCTGTATTACCATCTGCCGATAAAGCTACAGTGGTGCCTTGGAGCGATTCAGCGTCGGCTCCAGGGCCAATTAGTTTAGATCCCTGCTGCACCCAGGAGTTGCCATTTTTAACAAAGATCCATGCCCCGCCTTTTTGTCCTTCGTCATGTGGTCCACCAATCATCGCTACACTGCCATCTGCACTTAAGGCCACAGCCCTTCCCTGTAAGCCTCCGGATGCTTGCAGTCTGCCACTTTGTTCTGTCCACACACCGTTGTTTCGCGTAAAAATGACACCCGTACACAGAGATGATACCGGAAGGTCAATACTTCCGCTAACTAAGATCGTATTACCGTCTGCACTTAAAGCTATGCTGGAATGAAATCCACCGCCGAATACTTGTTTAAAATTTGAAAGTCCGCTTGGTACGTATTTGGGGCCTTGCTGTGTCCATGTACCCGTATCATGTGTGAACACCCAAAATGCCCCCCTGAAAAAATCATCTCCAGTACCATAAACAACAGCCGTATTCCCATCGGCACTTAAGCATACGTCTTGGCCTTGGAAGCAAGCACCTGTATTTCCTGTACCTATTAGTTTTACATCTTGCTTCCAAACATTATTTTCACGCCTAAATATCCACGATGCGCCTACCCCGTCGCCTCCTTGTCTATCCTCAATTCCTCCAACAAGCAACGTATTTCCGTCGGCACTAAATGATAGCGCATTCCCGAATATTAACTGATTATTTAAACTGATATTGCCATTATCAGGGAGGATTTTAGCTTGTTGGGTCCAGGTTGTACCTGTGCGGGTAAATACCCAAACTCCTCCAATTTGATTATTGTCACCCGTTCCGCCAACGGCTGCTGTATTCCCATCAGCGCTAATAGCTACCGCGTTTCCTTGTGCTGCTTTGCCTATAGCCCCTGTTCCTACAAGCTTATTCCCTTGTTGCAATGAAGGATAGGGCGTTGGTGTTAAAATGAATTTAGGCGCAGAGGATACCGAACCTTTACTGGTAGTAACTGAAATAGGCCCTGTAAACGTACCCGGCATAATCATAATAACTAATTTAGATGCACTACCGGATATCGTTATACAAGCTTTTCCCGCGATATTAGCTTTTCCATTATCCAGATTACTGCCATTTATTGTCACCAAAGTTCCTACAGGGCCCGATGACGGCGCAAATAAATTTATCGAAGGAGCCTGGGCATATGCTTTCATAAAGGCGCATATAAAAAGCAGGGAGAATAATATGCGCGTCACGCTGTGAAGGGTTTAGTATTATTTAATGGTGCTAATATATAATCTTATCAAATTATAACCAAAACCAACCGTTAATATGAATAGAGTATGCCCCTGGTAAAGTTTCCTTTTATCTTAAATTAAATCCCTGTAAATTAGATAACTAATTTTTATCCGCCTCCG
>NZ_DASVOB010000746.1:0-4762 GCF_036383575.1 Mucilaginibacter sp. | reverse complement strand
AAAACCGATTGGGAAGTGGAACTGGCTGTGGTTATCGGCAAAAAAGCATCGTATGTGGAAGAAGCCGAGGCTATGGACTACGTTGCCGGTTACCTACTGCACAATGACGTAAGCGAGCGTGAATTTCAATTAGAGCGTAATGGTACCTGGGATAAAGGTAAAGGCTGCGACACCTTTGCGCCGCTTGGTCCGTTTTTAGCTACGCCAGATGAAATTGCTGATCCGCATAACCTGCGCCTGTGGCTAAAAGTTAACGGCGAAACCATGCAGGACGGCACTACCTCAAACTTTATATTTAACCTGCCGCACCTGATCTCATACACCAGCCAGTTCATGACCCTGCTGCCGGGCGACATTATCTCGACAGGTACACCTGCAGGTGTTGGATTAGGAATGAAGCCGCCGATCTATTTAAAAGCAGGCGACGTGGTAGAATTAGGTATTGAAGGCCTTGGCGAATCAAAACAAAACCTGATAGCTTATGCTAAAAATTGATGCACATCAGCATTTCTGGCAATACAACCCGGTAAGGGACAGCTGGATCACTGAAGATATGCAGGTAATAGGCCGGGATTTTTATCCTGAAGACCTGTTACCTGTATTGCAAAAACACGGTGTAGATGGCTGTGTTGCCGTTCAGGCCGATCAGTCGGAAAAGGAAACTGAATTTCTGCTCGATCTGGCTTCTGCCCATCCTTTTATCAAAGGTGTGGTAGGCTGGATTGACCTGAAAGCTGATGATCTGGAAGACAGGCTGCATCATTTTAAAAAATACGAAAAGCTTAAAGGCTTCCGGCATATCTTACAGGCGGAACCCGATGAGCAGTATATGCTTGATCCTGCATTTAAAAAAGGTATAGCTGTTTTAGGCAAATATGGCTATACCTATGATATCCTGATCTTCCCTAACCATCTGCCTTATGCCGCTCAACTGGTAACAGAATTTCCGGATCAAAAGTTTGTGCTCGACCATATGGCCAAGCCCTACATTAAAGCAGGAAAAATTGACGGCTGGAAGCAGGATATCGAAAAGCTGGCAAGCTATAAAAATGTGTACTGTAAAGTATCCGCCCTGCTCACCGAAGCTGACTGGCAAAATACTCCCGCTGCCGATTTTATCCCTTATATCGATGTTGTATTTAATGCTTTCGGCACCAATAGGGTAATGTTCGGTTCAGATTGGCCGGTGTGCCTGCTGGCCGGTGGCTATGAAAAAACAATGGAAGTGATGAACCTTTATGCTGAAAAACTTTCCGGAACGGAGCGGCATCTGTTTTTTGGCGGGAACGCCATAGCGTTTTACGGCTTATAAATTGACGACGCGATCCGTGGGGACACGGATCGGGGGAGATATAAATAAATTACCCGCGGCCGTGTCCTCACGGCCGCTTCCCAACCCATCAAATCGCACCTTTTAACGATACTTCGCCACTGTACTAAAATCACTAAACTGTACTGTATATTATTTATTTCAAAACGATAGGCTCTATTATCAATATGATAGTGTAGTGTTTGGTTCATTTCATTATAAATCAATTAAATATCAACTTAAGTGTAATATTAAGGTAACATACAACGTCAGATATAAGTATGGCACACATTTAGCTATATGTATAAATGATGGGTACAAAATATAGCTAAAAAGGTGAACCATTTCGCTCTTGATAACGTTATATGGGTACCAATCAGACTTAAATTTTTATGTTAGACGTTATGTACACAACCCTGTTACAAGTTGTAGTCCTGCTTGCGGTTTTCATTTTGCCGATGTTCATATTTGGCAAAAGGATCAGGAACAAAAAAGTAAAGACCGTTAATTACAAAATAGATACCGATACCTCTGAGGCCCGATATGCTATTAATGAAAATGGCTTCCTTGAAGAAATTAACACAGGTAAGCTATCAAAGCACCGTAGTTGAGTGCAAAAGAAATTACAAAAGCAAAGCGCGCCTTTGCCCGCTTTGCTTTTGTATTGTAAACTGATCTTATTACTCCCGATTTTTAGAAACCCTGCTCATCCGCACTCGGGCCATAGCTGCCCGGGATAGGGATATCCAGCAAACGTAAATAAACGCCTAACTGTGCCCTGTGGTGCACAATTTGGCAATAGGTCATCCTGATCACTTCTGCCTTTGTGCGTTGATTAAGGATCTGCTCGCCATTACGCAATGTCCAGATCTTATCAAATGTGCTGATATCAGCTTTTTGAAGGCTTGAGTAACCATCAGCCAATGAATCTTCAAACAGCTTCAGCAAATCGGTTGTACCACTTACCTTTTTAGGTTCATAAGGTACGGTGGCAAAGTCCAGCTCGTCGGTGTTCAGGGTGATAGTAACCCAGGTGGGCAGTTCGGCAATATGGGTAGAGAGTTGTTCAATGGTCATGCTTTTTGCATGCGGTTTCCATTGGTATTTATCGTCGGGGATGCGGCTCAGCATTTTTTCGGTGGTTTGAGCTTCCTGCTCCATCTCTTCCAATAACGATTTCAAAGTGTCCATAAGTGTTGTGTTTTTGTTTTCTGATGTAAAGTAACGGCGGGGGAATGACAGCCCTATGTCAACAGGGACCGCTGATTTTTTTGATTTCGCTGATTTCGTTGATTTTTTTCTGAACCGTGATTTTTAGGATTTAAGTATTGACAGGATGGTTATTGGGATAATGTTTATTAAAAGCTTTTTTCCGTCAGCAGAAAAGTTTCGGGTGAAGACAGGCAGAACAATGGTGGGTTTGTGCGGCTGCAAAGGCATTAGCGAATTTTGCCGGGGAGGAAACGGGTGAAGCCTGGCAAAATTTAGCAGCCGTGGTTCTGCCTGTTTTGCAGGGCAAAGGCATGACGAGGGCATAGAGGGTAGGCTGTGGGCAAAGAAACCTCTCTGCTGACTTGATTTATTCGCCACTTATTTTTGTTTTATCGGCGCTCATGAGTTCGCTGCGCTTTAGTTTTTGGTTACTTTTGTATCAAGACAAAAGTAACAGCCACCGCGGCAATTGAGCGGCGAATGTATGTTGTTTAGAACCTAAGCTCAATTAATTGGGCGTTCCCGTTAGCTAACGGCCGGGCTTTCCGCTCATACGCCTGCAGGCATTGCGCTCAGGGCCGGTATCCGCTGCAATCCCTAACGCTGGCTTTTGTTTAATTAAAACTATGAACTATACACCACCACAGCTCCGCACTGTTAACGTGATTCGTTACGTAACGCCGTTGCGCGAGGGCGGATCATTACCGGCCATTGCCGAAGCTGATGACGAATTTTTATATGTACTAAAGTTCCGCGGAGCGGGACAGGGGGTAAAAGCCCTCATTGCCGAACTTATTGGTGGTGAGATTGCCCGTTTGCTTGGGTTTAAAGTGCCCGAATTGGTATTCGCCAATCTTGATGAAGCATTCGGTCGCTCAGAAGCTGATGAGGAGATCCAGGACCTGCTGAAATTCAGCGTAGGACTTAACCTGGCGTTGCATTATTTGTCGGGCGCTATCACTTTTGATCCGGCGGTTACTATTGTTGATGCCAAACTGGCTTCGCAAATAGTTTGGTTCGATTGCTTGCTTACCAATGTCGACCGTACCGCCCGTAATACGAATATGCTGATATGGCATAAGGAACTATGGATGATTGACAATGGTGCAGCGCTCTACTTCCATCACTCATGGCATAACTGGCAGGAAATGGCTACGCGTCCGTTTCTGCAGGTGAAAGACCACGTGCTGTTACCCTGGGCTAACCAGCTGGATCTTGTTGATGCCGAATTTAAAGCGATACTAACCCCCGAAAAGATCCGTGATATTGTAGCATTGATTCCCGACGAGTGGATCACCTACAGAGATTTTGAAGAAACGCCTGATGAGGTTCGAAATATATACGCCGAGTTTTTAATAACCCGGCTGGCCGCTTCAGCTATATTTGTTACAGCCGCAAAACAAGCCCTATATGCAGGTATTTGAGTACGCCGTTATCCGCGTTGTACCAAGGGTGGAGCGCGAAGAATTTATCAACATTGGGGTGATCCTGTTTTGCCCTAAACAAAAGTTTTTAAAAGTATTGTTCAAACCTGATGACGAACGATTGGCTGCCTTTTGTGGTAGTTTGGATCTGGATTGCCTAAAGGAGAATATCAATTCGCTTGAGCGCATTTGTAATGGCGAAAAGGATGCAGGGCCTATAGCACAGCTTGATCAGCCATCACGTTTTCGCTGGCTTACGGCTACACGGAGTACGGTAGTACAGGCATCAAAAGTGCATCCTGGTTTATGTGTTGATGCTGAGGCTACGCTGAACAGGTTGTTTGCGCAGATGGTGTTGTGATATGCATATTGCCCGTGGGGACACGGGCAACGGGTTAAGAAATATGTCATTGCGAGCGCAGCGCGGCAATCGCATACTATACAGAGCGGTTATGCTTCCATGCGATTGCCACGCTGCAATGACATGTTTTCGTTTACTTGCCAAATAGCTTTCATCTTCCCCAAAGCTGTGGTTGTAAGCAAGCGCAAGACGATAACTATAAATACCTGAAGAATGAAACCTATAACCTTATTATCAATCATTGTAATTACAGCGTTAACATTAACTTCCTGTTCTGGTAGTTTTGAGTCGAAGACGTATGATGCTATCAAATCTGCAAAGAAGAAGTTTCCTAATTTAGTTATCTTCGATGGAAAGGAATATGCACTGGTTAGGTGCCTGAGCATATCAGATACTCAAGCAAAAATTCAACTTTTTCAGCCGGCAACGTCGCCGGATAGGCTACAACTAATGCTT
>NZ_DASVOB010000745.1:0-4901 GCF_036383575.1 Mucilaginibacter sp. | reverse complement strand
AATGGCGGACAGGGTTTGGGAGTTTTTTATTGGGAACCGGAGGCCTATAACTGGCAAAGTTATGGTCTCGGGGCGTTTGACACATCGGGCAAGCCTACCGTGGCGCTTGATGCATTTAAATAGTTCATGCCATTCAGCACGAAACCAATTTTTTACAAATACCAATAAATCAATCAAATTATGAGAAAAATCATCACGCTGTCATCAGCTGTTATGCTTTGCCTAAGCATGAGCTGCACCAAGGAAGTTGCCAACAAGCAAGCCGCTGCGCAAAACACCGCTACAGGTAAGTTAAAAACCGAAGCTACTTCCTCATTTGCCTATGGCTCGGATGTGAGCTGGGTAACGCAAATGGAGGCATCTGGCAAAAAGTTTTACAACAGCAGCGGCACACAACAAGATTTATTTACCGTTTTAGGGGGTAAGGGTATTAACGCCATCCGTTTAAGGGTATGGGTAAATCCTTCATCAACCTATAACTCTACTGCCGATGTGGTAGCTAAGGCCAAAAGGGCCGCGGCAGCGGGCATGAGCATTCTTATCGACTTCCATTACAGCGATACCTGGGCCGACCCGGGTAACCAGACCAAACCTGTTGCATGGGCCAGTCTTGATTTCAGCACACTCATGACCACCATGTACAATTACACTTACAACACTTTGAACACCCTTAAATCAAACGGGATAACCCCAACATGGGTACAGGTAGGAAATGAAACCAGCGATGGTATGTTATGGCAGGATGGCCGCGCTTCGGTATCGGCAACAAACTTTAAAAACTTTGCCTGGTTGGTGAATTGCGGCTACAATGCCACTAAAGCTATTTTTCCATCGGCAAAAGTTATTGTGCATGTGGCAAATGGCTTTAATAATACTACCACCCGCTGGATCTTCGACGGTCTTAAGGCCAATGGTGCAAGCTGGGATGTATGCGGGTTTTCAGTATACCCGTCAACCAGTAACTGGTCTACCATAAACAGCCAGGTATTGGCCAACATGCAGGATATGGTTACCCGTTACAGCAAAGAGGTAATGATCTGCGAAGCCGGGATGGATGTATCAGCAGCAACAACCAGTAAAGCTTTTTTAACCGATCTGATAGCTAAAACAAAATCAGTATCGGGCGGTCTTGGTGTATTTTACTGGGAACCGGAAGCTTATGCCAGCTGGCAGGGCTACACTATGGGGGCGTTCGATAGCAGCGGTAAACCAACCGTTGCCATGGATGCGTTTGTGCATTAAAATTTAATTGGTTGGGTGTATTAATAAAGACTTCTGCCGCCGCTCGCCTCCGGGCGAGTGGCAACTATTAAGCGGCCTCTGGCCGCCGTGGAAAAAGCAGGCCAGAGGCCTGGAGATAATAGCCACTCGCCCGGAGGCGAGCGGCGGCGAAACTTTGATTGCAGCAACAAATACACCCAACCAATTTTACTATGTAATTTTGATTATTAACACAATTTATATGAAAACGAAGATCAGTACACGCAAACTGGTATTAATAGCAATGGGCCTGGTAAGTGTCGGGGCATTATCGGCTTATAAATATTCGCCGGCCAAAAATGTTCCGGTTAAGTTTAAGCAGATCATGGGTGCCGATATTTCCTTTATCCCCCAGTTGGAGGCCGAAGGACGCAAGTTTAATGATAACGGCGTAAGCAAAGATCCTTTTACCATTTTGAAAGATCATGGCTTTAACTATGTAAGGCTCCGCATCTTCAACAATCCAAAGGCTGATAGCGGTTACTCGGCAAAAGGCTATTGCGGGTTGGAGGATACCAAAAAGATGGCTTTGCGTATTAAAGAAGCCGGTATGGGTTTTTTACTTGATTTTCATTACAGCGATACCTGGGCCGATCCGGGTAAGCAATACAAACCTGCTGCCTGGAAAAAACTCAACAACCAGCAATTACAGGATTCTATAAAAGCATTTACACGGCTTACCCTGCTGACCCTTAAAAAGCAGGGCACCCTGCCCGATATGGTGCAGGTAGGCAACGAAATTAACCATGGTATTTTATGGCCCGATGGCCGACTGAAAAACCTGGATACACTGGCCGGTTTCTTAAAAGCCGGTATCAGTGGGGTGAGAGGGGTGAGCGGCAACATCAGGATCATGCTGCATATTGCCTGCGGCGGGCAAAATGCCGAGTCCATTTACTTTGTTGATAACATGCTAAAACGCGGGGTGAATTTCGACATTATTGGCGAGTCATATTATCCCGAATGGCATGGCACCCCTGATAGTTTAAAAAATAACCTCACCAGCCTCACAGCCCGCTATAAGCAGGATGTGATGGTTGCCGAATATTCACAACACAAGCGCGAGGTAAATGATATAGCCTTTTCATTACCCGGTAATAAAGTTAAAGGCACTTTTATTTGGGAGCCCTTTAGCTGGGGTGAAACCTTTGTTGATAAACAGGGAAATACCAATGCGCACATGGCTACCTATGATAGCATCAAAAATCAATACCACATTAGCCAGTAAGCTCCACTAAATGAAGAAAATTATTCTGTTGGCCCTTGCCGCTGCCTGCACGGTTGCAGCCGTGAAAGCGCAAAGCAAAGGCGATAAAAAAATAGCTGTTACCCCTTTTAATAATAACTGGCAGTTTGTAAAAAACGCAGATACCAGTATCAATGACCAACTTTTTAGCCAGGCAGGTGCTTCATCATGGCAACAGGTGAGCCTGCCGCATACTGCCAATATTGAGCCGGTTATTAAAATCGCCCAGCAATGGCAGGGTATTTGTTTTTACCGCAAGTTTTTTACGCTGGATAAAAAAGACGCCGGCAAATACATCGCTATCCGCATAGATGCGGCTATGAACCTGGCTGATGTTTATTTGAACGGGAAACACCTGCAAACGCACATAGGCGGTTACCTGCCTGTTTATATCGATATCAGCAATAAAGCTTTGTATGGCAAAGAGAATTGCCTTGTCATCCGGCTCAATAATCAGGATAACCTGGTGATTCCGCCGGGCAAGCCTATTAAAGATCTGGATTTTAACTTTTATAGCGGCATTTACCGTAACGCCTGGCTTATTAAAAAAAATAAGGTCTATATAACTGACGCTGTTAACGCCGCGCAGGTGAACAGCGGTGGGGTATTGCTGCACTATGACAACATCTCATCAAAAAGTGCCCGCTTAAACATTAAGGTACAGGTGCAAAATGACCATGTCACGAAGCAGGCTGTAAAATTAAAGGCGACGGTTTATGATGCTTCGGGCAAATCTGTTGGCTTGGTTAACATGCCTGTAGCGGCTATCAAACCCAACAGCAGCAACACTTTTGAACAAAGCATAACTATCGCAAAACCTGTGCTTTGGTCGCCTGCACACCCCGAGTTGTATAAAGTGGTTGTCGGGGTTGAAAGTAATGGGATTCTGCTTGATTCAGTGTCTATAAAAACGGGTATCAGGGATATCAGTTTTAAGACTGATGGCTTTTACCTCAATGGCAGCAAATATGTATTGCGCGGCACCAACCGCCACCAGGAATATCCTTATATAGGTTATGCCATGAGCGATAATGCCCAATACCGCGATGCTTATAAAATAAAACAGGCGGGTTTTGATTTTGTGCGATGCTCGCATTATCCACCGTCGCCTGCGTTTTTAAATGCCTGTGATGAGCTGGGCATTTTTGTGATGGATTCGACACCCGGCTGGCAGTTTTTTGGCGATGAAACTTTTCAAAAGAACAGTCTGCAGGCTATAACCGATATGTTGCACCGCGACAGGAACCATCCGTCCATCATTTTGTGGGAGGCCTCGCTTAATGAAACCGAAATGAAGCGCGATTATATGGAAAAGGCGCATGCCATTGTTCACCAGGAATTGCCTTATGCAGATACCTACACCTGCGGCTGGATGAATGCAGTGTACGACGTATTTATCCCCGCCCGCCAGCATGCCAAAGCGCCTGATTACTGGAAAAAGTTTAACCAAAAACCTATTCTGATTGCCGAATATGGCGACTGGGAATATTACGCCCAAAACGCAGGCTTTAACCAAACGCAGTATAAAGACCTTACCGACGAAGAAAAAACATCGCGCCAGTTACGCGGTGATGGCGAAAAGCGGATGTTGCAGCAGGCCGTAAACTTCCAGGAATCACATAACGACAACCTTAACGGGAACATTACCGGTGATGCCAACTGGCTCATGTTTGATTATAAGCGTGGTTATGCACCTGATATTGAATCATCGGGTATTATGGATATTTTCAGGCTGCCTAAGTTTGCTTATTACTTTTATCAAAGCCAAAGGGACGCTGCCGAAAGCAAGCCGATGCTGTTCATCGCCAATTACTGGAATAACACTGGTACCAAAAGTGTGAAGGTCTACAGCAATTGTGATGAGGTAGAACTGTTCCTGAACGGCAAATCGATAGGCAAACAGAAACCAGATACCGGCAGCATGAATAATAATCTGAAACATGCGCCATTTACATTTAATGTAGCTTACCAGCCCGGCACATTAACCGCAAAAGGTTATATCAAAGACAAACGGGTAGCTGTTACCGAACGCAAAACACCCGGAAAGCCTTCACAGATCAAACTAACGGTTGATTACAGTGGCAAAGCACTTGTAGCTGGCAAAAACGATGTGGTGTTTGTTTACGCTTCGGTAACCGATGAAAATGGCACCGTGATTCCGGTTGCAACCAATTCGCTCAGGTTAAAAGTAAGCGGCGAAGGTGAAGTGATTGGAGAAAGAGAAGTGAAGGCTGAAGCCGGGATCGCTGCATTTTTGATAAAAGCTGGAGTAAAACCTGGTAAAATTCATCTTTCTGCTTCTGGAGATGGCTTGAACGCAGGAATACAAGAAGTAGTGATCAAATAGATAAAGCAATAATAAAAAGATCCCCCGGATTTTTAAATCGTAAGGTTT
>NZ_DASVOB010000744.1:0-10017 GCF_036383575.1 Mucilaginibacter sp. | reverse complement strand
GCCGATTTGATTTTTCCAAAATGCGGGCAGCCGCAGCCTTTATGGAAAATACCGCATGAAGAGGCCACAGTTAATAATAGCGCACCTAATAAAATAACCAGTTTATTTTTTTTCATTTTTTCCAATCGCCTCAATAGTCAGCATAACACTAAAAACACCCATACAAGCCCCAAGCACATCGCAAAAAAGATCGTTCCAGTCGCCGGTTCGCCAGGTGAAAACGGAAGCCTGCAAAACTTCAATAAGTCCTCCGAAAGCTATGCTGATAGCCCATATGATGAACATCCTTGTATACGTAAGCCGCCGTGGTTTTTGTTGCCTGATAACGCCAAAACAAACCAGCACAATAAGCGTAAAAAATAAGCCGCAATGGGTTAACTTATCAAACCCTTCAAAAAACAGGGGCGATTTATCAACCGAATCAAGATGTACTGAACAAATCACCAAAACAAATAAGGCCCACAAAATAGCGGGCCCGTGATATTTTAAAAACAGCTTCATCTTATACGCCGATAACCGTTTTGTAATCGTCGGCAGATAAAAGTGAGTCAACATCAGCAACGTCAGCAATGGTGATCTTTACCATCCAGCCTTCGCCGTATGGATCGCTGTTAACCAGTTCGGGTTCGTTGTTTAGTGCCGGGTTAACCTCGGTTACAGTACCGGTAACAGGCATAAACAGGTCAGATACAGTTTTTACTGCTTCAACGGTGCCAAAAACTTCGTCTTTAGCAACTTCTTTACCTAATGAAGTAACATCAACATAAACAATATCGCCCAGCTCGCTCTGAGCAAATTCGGTGATGCCTACGGTAGCTACATTGCCTTCAACCTTAATCCACTCGTGGTCTTTGGTGTATTTTAATTCAGCTGGAAAATTCATGTCGTTAAATTTTGTGTGCTCAAAAATAGTAAAACTTTGGTTTTCGCAATTATGGATATGTAAAATATCCAATCATCATTTTCTATATGGCATAGTGATGGTTTATCATCTGCATATTTGCACATCAACGAAGTTAAAACTTCCTTTCGGCAGATGCCGTCCAATCATCTAATGCTTTGCGCTTATCGGCATTGCTTTGCAGCCAAGCAGCAGCACCCGCTTTATCGGCACTCAAACTGATCAGCTTAACAGCTGTTGAAAGGTGCGGTGATTGCGACAGCTTGTAAAAGAAAGCTGCATAGTAATTCCAGAAGAAGGATTGCTTGCCGGTTTTTTCGCCAAGCTTGCCAATAGCCGTGAAAATATTTTTCAATTGGGTTTCCAGCTGACCGCCCGATGCTGCAATCGCGGCACTTAAAGTTTTATTGAGCAGCAGGGTTTCAGGATCTGCTTTAGCTGCTTTCAGATCGCCTCCTTTTAGCAGGCTTTGCAGGTTGGTGTAGGCTTCATCAGCGCGCGGGCCTTCCGGGTCAAGCAGCAGGAAACTGCACAAGCCCATCAGTGCCGGCACCCTTTTGTTTTGGTGGAAAGTCACCAGGCCATAAAGGCGCTGGCTATTGGCGTGTTTAGGATCAAGTTTGATAGCTTCAATGGCCGCCAGTTCGGCTTCAGCATATTTTTGCGCACGGAAATAGGCTATCCCTAAATTAAAATATAACGGCTGATAACCGGGCTTTAATTTGATCCCTTGCTGGTAAGCATCAATGGCCTGCTGTGGCTGGTGGGCAGCATCATAAATACTCCCCATGAGCTCATAAGCCGGGCCGGTAAGGTCGCCACCGGTTTTTATGACCTTGTTAAGATAGGGTATCGCTTCGGTACCCTTACCCGAGGCATTGAGGCTGAATGCCATCTGGTAATTAGCCTGGGCATTATCGGGCTCGGAGGCAAGGGCTTCTTTGTATTTTTCAATAGCCGCGGCGTATTTTTTTTCACTGTTAAGCCTGATACCTTCCTTTATCGTGCTGCTAACATCAACATTTTGAGCCTGTGCCAATCCTGCAACGAGCACTAAAGCCATAGTGAACAAGCCTTTTTTCAACAAAATCATACTTAAACATACTAAAGAGTGCTAACTAACAGAAAATTTTAAAACTTTAATTAATACCTGCTGTATAATTTCTAATTTTCGCGTTCGTTTAGTGTGAGATAAATTGCTTTATGAGATTAGTGTACAAAAGCCTGGTAGTGTTTACTGCCCCCCTGTTACTGTTAACCTGTTCATCCAAAAATAAAAGTAAAGACCAATCGCAGTCGCAGGTTGCAGCGAAGCCACTCGACACCACCGCGCTGTTGGCCTATAATCCTAAAAATGCCGATAAAAAGATCGATGCTGTAATGCAGGAACTGCACCGTACCCGCGGTTTTAACGGCAATGTGCTCGTGGCTAAAAAAGGTAAAATAGTTTACGAAAAAGCCATTGGCTGGGCCGATTACCTGCACCGCGACAGCCTGAAGATCGGCTCACAGTTTGAGCTGGCTTCGGTTACCAAAACCATGACCTCAACGGCTATTTTGCAACTCATGGAGCGCGGTAAACTGAAGCTTGACGATGATGTTAAAAAGTTTTTCCCTGATTTTCCGTATGATGGTGTAACCATTCGCTTGCTGCTTACCCACCGTTCGGGAATGATGAATTATGTATATTTTGTCGACGATATCTATCGCAAAAATCACCTCAACCAGCGCAAAGGCCTTACCAATGCAGAGGCGATGAAAATGATTGCCGATAACAAGCCTACCCGTTTCAATGAGCCTAATAAGCGGTTCCTGTATAATAACTCCAACTTTATGGTGCTGGGTTCCATCATCGAAAAGGTGAGCGGAATGAGCTATGCCCAGTTTATGCAAGAAAATGTGTTTAAGCCTGCCAGCATGGCGCATACCCATGTTTACTCAAAAGCGGTATATGATAAAATACCGGTAGATGTTGTTGGGCACGACCGCGGCCAGTGGCGCTACTCGGTAGTGCAAAACTTTTTGGATGGCCCGGTAGGTGATAAGGGTATTTACAGCACGGTTGGCGACCTGTTCCTGTTTGACCGTGCCTTACGTGCGGGACTGTTGTTAAAACCGGCCACACTTGATTCGGCCTATGTACCACGCAACCCGATGTTACATGGACATTTTAGCTATGGTTACGGTTGGCGTACGTTCACAGCACCAGGCCAGGAAGTGATTTACCACACCGGCTGGTGGCACGGCTTCAGGCATATTTACCTGCGTGATATGAAGAATGACATTACCGTTGTGCTACTTACCAACCTGGCGAATGGCAGCCTGCTTAAGCTCGATGACCTGTTTAAAACTGTTGGCATGCCCGTTGTACGTAAAAGTGCATATAACGGAAATGGTGATACCAGTGATGATTAATGGATTGGAAAATGGTTAGGGTTGGAGAATGGTTGATTGAGTTGATTAGGTTAATGGTTTAATTGAAATTTGATCAGCTACTTTCCATCGATAACACAACTACTCACCTAATCAACCACTCACTCAATAAACTAAAACTATGTTTGATAAATTAATGGAAGCCCAGCAAAAGGCTGGCGAAATGAAAAAACGACTGGATGCCATCAGTGTATCAGGCTCAGCCGAGGGCGGCAAAATAGTTGTGAACGCTAATGCCAATAAAGTGATCCAGTCGGTACAGATCGATCCTGATTTTTTAGCGGGTGCTGACAAAGAAGAACTGGAAGAATTGTTTGTAGTGGCTATCAATAAAGCGATTGAACAAGCCGAGAACATCAGCCAAAGCGAAATGGCTGCCATGACCCAAAGTATGTTTGGAGGTCTGGGCGGTTTGGGTAATATGTTTGGTAAGTAAGCTTATATTTTCTAAAGGAGAGCCTCAAAAAAATATTAAGGCGTCATTGCTTCGTTCCTCGCAATGACGCTTTTCTTTCTATACGCCTTCTTACATTTTGAAGGCTTTATAGCGCTGTCTGTTTAAACACCTATTTGTAACTTTTCCGCAACCAAATCAAATCGCTATTATTAAGTGTTTACTTTTGATCTGATCATAAAATAACATTCTATGAAAACTACTTATTATGGCCAATCGGCACTTGAGATTGTAACCGGCGGAAAGAAATTGCTTTTCGATCCGTTTATAAGCCCTAACCCGCTGGCAAAGGATATTGATATTCACAGCTTAAAGCCCGATTATATCCTTGTATCACACGGGCATGGCGACCATGTTGCCGACTTATTAGAAATTGCAAAAAGCAGTGGTGCAAAGGTGATCTGTATTGCTGAAATTGCCGGATGGCTTGGCACTAAGGGCATTGAAAACGTACACGGTATGAACATTGGCGGTGGCTTTAACTTTGATTTCGGCCGGGTTAAAATGGTAAATGCTGTACATTCAAGTACTTTGCCTGATGGTTCACCAGGCGGCAATCCTGCCGGCTTTGTTATTTATGCCGAAGGAAAAGCGGTTTATTTTGCAGGGGATACTGCGCTTACTTATGATATGAAACTGCTGGAAGATGACAATCTGGATTGGGCATTTCTGCCTATCGGCGATAATTATACCATGGGAGCGGATGATGCCGTTAAAGCAGCAGCGTTCATCAACTGTAAAAACATCATCGGTGTTCACTATGATTCATTCCCGGTTATTAAAATTGACAAGCATGAGGTAGCTGAGAAGTTTATCAAAGCAGGCCTGAATTTGAAATTGCCTGCTATTGGTGAGACTATTGAGTTGTAAAACCTTTACGTCATCCCGAACTTATTTCGGGAACCCACAAGACTGGCGCACCTTGCAAGGCGTAAACTTGGCATGTGGGGTGCTGAAACAAGTTCAGCATGACGATCTAAATAACGAGAACAGCCCCTGCAAAATGCCGGGGCTGTTCTCGTTTTGATACCACCGGACTTAAACTTCCGGCTTCAGACTTAAAGACTTATTTCTTCTTCATTTTCATGGTGTCTTTTTTCATGGTGGTATCTTTCTTCATTTTTTTAGGCTTGTTTTTCTTTTTGGTAGTATCAGTTTGCATAATGCCTTTTGACGGGCGAACTACTGTACCGTGAGCGAAAACGCTGCCGAAAGAGATCGCTGCTAAAGCGATCAAACATAGTGCCTTTTTCATAGTTGATTATGTTTTAGATGGTTAGTATTATCTATAACAAATTAACTATGGTTTGTTTTTTTTATTTTTTAATTAAATAACTGTGCCGCTTGCTATTATAGCCCGCTTCTTAACTACAACAATGCCGTCTTGCACGGTATGGGTTCCGTAATCGCCGTCTTCAAGCTTTTCGCCACAGTTAATAGTTACGTTATCACCGATGTAGGTATTTTTATCAATGATGGCATTTAAGATGTGGCAATTATCGCCAATGCCCATAATTGGCGAACCGCTTTCCTTGCATTCAGCTATCTCTTCAAGTGTTTGATAATTGTCGCTGCCCATTACATAACAGTTTTCGATAATGGTATTTACACCAATACGGGTACGGATCCCGATTATCGAATGTGTGATCTGCTTTGCGTTGATAATACAGCCATCCGCAACTATGGATTTCTCCATCAGTGTGCCTGATATTTTTGATGGCGGCAACATGCGTGCACGGGTGTAGATCGGGTTTTTATCAAACAGGTTAAACTTGGGGATATTATCGGTTAGCCCAAGGTTAGCTTCAAAGAACGATGGGATGGTACCGATATCTGTCCAGTAACCTTCGTATTGATAGCTGGCTACACGGTGGCCTTCAATTGATTGCGGAATGATCTCTTTACCAAAATCGGTACGCTCGTTGCCTTCAAGCAACTCATACAGCAACTTCCGGTTAAAGATGTAGATACCCATTGACGCCAGGTAAACACGACCCTCTGCCTGCATCTCCGGACTAACCTCTGACGCCCAGCTTTCGAAGTTGCTTTTTGGCTTTTCGATAAACGAGGTGATCATGTTGTTCTCATCTGTTTTCAGGATGCCAAAGCCAGGAACATCCGCCGCATCAACCGGGATGGTGGCTATAGAAATTTCGGCATTGGTTTCGATATGATGATTGATCATATCTTCAAAATCCATCTGGTACAACTGATCGCCCGAAAGGATCAATACATATTCAAACTCATGCACTGCCAAATGGTGTAAGCTTTGCCTAACCGCATCGGCCGTACCCTGGAACCAGGCCACGCTCGATGGTGTTTGCTCTGCTGCAAGGATGTCAACAAAAGCATCACTAAAGCTGCTGAAATGGTACGTGTTTTTGATGTGCTTGTTTAACGAGGCCGAGTTAAACTGCGTTAACACATAAATACGCGTAATACCCGAGTGCAGACAGTTTGAAATGGGAATATCCACCAAACGATATTTACCCGCAATTGGAACTGCCGGCTTTGACCGCGTTGCGGTAAGCGGTGATAAACGGCTGCCCTGGCCGCCACCGAGCACAATGGAGATTACTTTGGATGTCATAAAGTTAGTTTTAAGCTTTCGTATAGTTCAGTGTATTGTTGTGTTGAGCGTGCCCAGGAAAAATCAAGCGCCATCATTTGTTTGCGGAGTTGCTGCATTTTGGCGGTATCCTGGTAAAGTTGCTTGGCCCTGAATACCGAGTGGCAGATATCCTGCACACTGGCCTGTACAAAGCGGATACCGTAGCCTCCTTCGTCGCCAAAGTCAATAACGGAGTCTTTTAATCCCCCGGTAGTGCGTACAATAGGCATGGTGCCGTAACGTAGTGCATATAGTTGATTGAGGCCGCAAGGTTCTACGCGCGATGGCATCAACAGGAAATCGGCCCCGGCATAGATCAGGTGCGCCAATGACTCGTCGTAGCCAATAAATACATTGCAATGTTCGGGGTATTTATTTTTAAGCTGAAGCAGGGCCAGTTCATTTTCCTTATCGCCGGCGCCTAATATTACAAAGTTAACTTCACCTTCGTTTTCGAGCAAGCTGCGCTCAATGGCTGCAGGTAGCAGGTCGGCACCTTTTTCAACTACGAGGCGACCGATAAAGGTGAATAACGGTTTTTCGGGGTCAAGCTCAAAGCGTTTGCAGATAGCTTCTTTATTAGCCCTTTTGCCTTTAGCCAGTGTTTTAGCCGAAAATTTGTTTGGGATCATCGGGTCGGTTTGCGGATTCCAAACCTCGGTGTCGATACCGTTCATGATACCATAACCCTTTGCCCGTTCAATATAAAACAGGTACTCCAACCCGTTTGAGTTATAGGTTAGTTCTTCCAGGTAAGTTGGAGATACTGTTGTGTAACGCCAGGCGCACTTAACAGCTGCCGCCAATGGGTTAATACCGCCGGCCCAGTCAAGCAAACCTGTTTTGGTTAAGTCAATTTCGGGCAGTAATGATAGTCTGTCCCAGCCAAAAGCACCGTGGTACTGGCCATTGTGTATGGTAAATACGGTTGGTGTGTTGGCCAGCCTCGTATACAACTTTGAATGGTAAAGCAAAAATGGGACTAAACCGGCGTGGTGGTCATGGCAATGGATCAGATCTGGTGTTTGCTGTGAATAGCTGATCCAATCTAAAAATGCCAGCTGAAAGGCCATGAACTGATCGCGTTCATCAGGGTAGCTGTAAATATTTTCCCTGTCGAGCAGGCCCGGGATTTTTACTAAATAAAGCTCAAAACCAAGTTTGTTTGTTTTCTCTTTCAGGATCTCGAAGAAAAGGCGACGATTGCCAAGCAAGGTTGCTGCAGCAAAAACAATTTCGAAGTCGTTTTCCTGGGTAAACTTACGGTCGTAAAAAGGCATAACAACAGCAGCCTGCAAACCTGCAAGATTCTGGTACTTAGGCAATGCGCCAACAACATCGGCAAGCCCGCCAACTTTGGCAACGGGATAGCACTCGGCACTCAAATGGTATATTTTCATTCAGGTTTTATTGGCTCAATTTAAGCAAAGATTACCAAAAGAGAAACCTATGAGAATTAATATAGTTTTGGAAAAATTAGATAAAAAGCACTGAAATTTTATTATCGTTAAGATGTTATAGTTATAAAAATGATAGGGAAAAGGGCGCGGAGTAAATATGGGTTAGTGTATTATGAAAGGGAAAGAATAGCCTTATAATGGCAAAATGCATCATAAACAATCGATATGTCATTGCTATATCCGCCAGAGGAGCCCGGAATAAATCGCGATGTTGTGTAAAATATATTTTAGCGATGTTGTGCGGGGGCCGCGTTAGGGATTGCAGCGAAAAGCCCGGAGCGTGCGCCGGGCTTGTGTGTGGGTAAAGTGAGGACTTGTAGCGGAAAGCCCGGCCGCAGGCAACGCCCATGTTATAAAATCGCTCAAAAACACAATTAATAATCAGTAACTTACAATCGTGGCATTATAAGTGAAGCGTGGCAATCGCATACTATACAGGTTCGCTCTGTACAGTATGTGATTGCTTCGTCGTTCCTCCTCGCAATGACTTTTTTTGTTAGTCACTTTAACAAGGGGGACTCAATGCGCCTCCAGCCAGTTTAAGCCTGTTCCAATCTCCACCATGATAGGTACCTCGGTTTTGATGGCGGTTTTCATGTTGTGCATAATGATGGGCTTTACAATTTCCACTTCATGGTGTGGAACGTCAAACACCAATTCGTCATGTACCTGCATGGTCATGCGGGTATCCAGTTTTTGAGCTTTCAGTTCGCGGTGGATATTGATCATGGCTATTTTGATCATATCGGCTGCCGAACCCTGTATTGGGGCATTGATGGCGTTTCGTTCGGCAAAACCACGAACGGTTGCATTGGCCGAGTTGATATCACGCAGGTAACGGCGGCGGCCCATCAGTGTACACACATAGCCGTTTTCGCGGGCGAAGTTCATGGTATCGCTCATGTATTGCTTGATACCGGCAAACTGGATAAAGTATTGTTCAATAATTTCGGCGGCTTCTTTACGTGGTATGCCCAGGCTTTGCGATAAACCAAAAGCCGATTGCCCATAAATAATGCCGAAGTTAACCGCCTTGGCGTTGCGGCGCTGATCGCTGGTTACCTCATCAAGCCCAATGCCATATACATTGGCAGCAGTGGCCGTGTGGATATCAAGGTTATTAACGAATGCCTGCATCATGTTAGGATCTTTGCTGATCTCGGCAATGATGCGAAGTTCGATCTGTGAATAATCCGCAGATACTATGGTGTGACCGCTATCCCGCGGGATAAAAGCCTTCCTTACCTCGCGACCGCGTTCGGTGCGGATAGGGATGTTTTGCAGATTGGGGTTAACACTGCTTAACCGGCCGGTTGCAGCAACAGCCTGGTTGTATGAAGTATGTACGCGCCCGGTTTTAGGATTTACCATCTGCGGCAGCGCATCTACATAAGTCGATTTTAGTTTTTGCAGCTGGCGGAAATCCAGGATATCACGCACAATATCGCTCTTGGCAGCTAACGAAAGTAAAACGTCCTCTCCTGTTTGATACTGGCCGGTTTTGGTTTTCTTGGCTTTGGGATCAAGCATCAGTTTCTCAAACAGCACCTCGCCCAATTGCTTTGGCGATGCGATGTTGAATTTCACACCCGCTTTTTCATAAACCGTTTTTTCGTACTGGGCAATATCTGTTTCCAGTGTTTTGCTGAAATCACGCAGGGTGTCATGATCTATTTTTACACCCTCGTACTCCATGTCGGCCAATACGTAAATGAGCGGGTGCTCTATCTCATTCACCAGTTTTTCGCCTTCAACTTCTTTTAGTTTTGGTTCGAAAACATTTTTAAGCTGAAGGGTGATATCGGCATCCTCGGCAGCGTATTCTTTTATTTTTTCAAATTCTACGTCGCGCATATTGCCCTGGTTTTTGCCTTTGGCTCCAATAAGCTCGGTTATGGATACCGGTTTATAACCCAGGTAATTTTCTGACAGGATATCCATATTATGGCGGGTATCCGGATCGATGATATAGTGCGCCAGCATGGTATCAAACAGGGTGCCCTTTACTTCAATGTTGTACCATTTCAGCATCAGGATATCAAACTTAATGTTCTGCCCTATTTTGCCGATGTTCTCGTTTTCCAGGATCTCCTTAAACTCAGTGACGATACTTAGTGCAGCAACCTGATCAGCAGGAACTGGTACATACCAGCCTTCG
>NZ_DASVOB010000743.1:0-1736 GCF_036383575.1 Mucilaginibacter sp. | reverse complement strand
CCCAGGTAATTATGGCTATTATCACCATCAATGCATGGAATCGCATAGGTATAGCTACCGAGCTTCAGCCACCGCTTAATTAAGCTTTTAATTTCATTGTTTTAATAAGAAGCCGCCTGTGCAAACGGGCGGCTTTGTTATCAATTACATTCGGCAGGCAAAATCGGCATCATCAACGCCACTTCATAACTACCCAGCGCATTGGCCGGGTCATTAGCTATCAGTTCCTTTACGTGGGCTTCATCATCTACAGCCAGGATCCCTAAGCCATAAACACCTTTCGGATCGAAAACAGGGCCGAAGACGAGCACCAGTCCTTCTTTCATTTTTCCTTTCAGGTATTCGGAATGTGCTTTCATGATGGCCCGCTCATCGTCGGTCATATCATTCGGAAACGTTGGACGGTTTCCAACCAGCTTTATAACGAAATGCTTTTTCATAGCAATAAATTTAGGCTATTTTTTGATCCAATAGTCCGGGTGATTGTTACTTTAGTGAAACCATAAATCTTTACAAAATGATTAAACCTTTATCACCTGGAATAGTCCTGTTACTTTACTAAAACCATAAATCTTTACAAAATGATCAAACCTTTATCGCTTGGCTTAGTTGCCTTCTTGCTGCTTATCAACGCACGAACAAACGCCCAGCAAACAGTAGTACACACATTTGAAATTACCGAAGTAAGCTATGGTATCTATACTTCAAAAACAGTAGCCAAAGAACCTATGGCCGGGTCGCCGACGGGCAACCATAACGTGACAGCCCCTTCAATACTCGTAAAAAAAACGCTAAGGGTCCCGGCTAAATCAGGCATCAAATTTGGTGCTGATTACAAAGTATCGGCCGACGGCAATGAGACTGTTCCTGTTGAAGTTGAATGGATATATCCGGAAATGCATGATCCTGCCGGGAGAATCACAAATACAAGCTTAAAGTACCCCCTGGCTATCCCCGCAAACATGGTTAATAACAGCAGTTATACCCTCGAAAAAAAACACGAAGTTTTAAAAGGCAACTGGGTGTTAAATATTTACCATGACGGCAAAATAGTTTACAGTAAAAAATTTCAACTGTATTAAAACTTCTGTTCAAAGTACTGCTTAGGAATAATTATTGTTAGTTACATAACAACATTGTAAACCAAAAAACAATTCCTATGACAACAGAAGCAAACGCCCCACTGGGCAGTGCCAACGAGGTAGTACTGTCATTTATAAAAGCACTAAACGAAGAAGATTTTGCAACAGCACGCAATTGTGCCGACGACGATCTTAAATTTATAGGTGTGCTTGGTCACCGCGATGGCGCCGACGCTTATTTTACCGATACGCAACGGATGAAGCTGAAATATGATATTAAACGTGTGTTCAGCGATGGGGATGATGTATGTATCTTTTACGATATTGAGATGGGCAGCACTACCATATTCAGCTGCGGCTGGTACCATGTTATTGATGGCAAGATAAATTCTATCCGGGTGATGTTTGACCCGCGGCCCTTATTGTAGGTTACAAAATAAATTACCTGCCCATAAATCCAGACTTACGAAGTTTTAAAAACTTCGTAAGTCTTCAATAAAAATGGGGGCCATGCTGAGCCAGTCGAAGCATGGTGGGCACGGCCTCTGCGAACGCCCCTTCGACAGGCTCAGGGTGACAGGCCATCTAACGTACCATCAGGGACTCTCGCAGAGGACCCTGATGTATACGCCATGCAGATTCCTGCTCCGGAAC
>NZ_DASVOB010000742.1:0-4270 GCF_036383575.1 Mucilaginibacter sp. | reverse complement strand
ATGGGATCGGCATCACCAAACAAGGCCTTTGCCAGTGAAGCGGAAAGTAAAACAGATGATGGGTCAGTTAAACCCGAGCGTGTGCCCTTCAGCATTTTTAAAGTAAGCAGATCTGGCGCTTCGGCCTGCATATAACTGCCCTCTTTAGTGAGTTTTTTATCGCCATAGGCCATAATATGCCCGAAGTTCCAGGAAGAAAGCACTACATATTTAAAATCGTGCTTGTAATCACTTCGCAACTTATAACCTAAAGGTATAGGCATAGCCGTTTGCGAACTTGTTACCCCATTAAAAGTTTGATTTTGCCAAACCTGAACTATCCGGTCATAATTATCGAAGTTTTTATTGTACGATAACTCATCCCAGATCCAAAGCCCTATGAGCATAGCAACAGCCATCCCCACCGATAGCCCCGTAATGTTAATAAGCGTATGTGCCTTGTTCTTAACAAGGTTTCGCCACCCAATGGTTAAATAATTTTTAAACATGATATTAGTTCAATATTCATTAGCTCATTAGTAACCTGCCACCATGTCATTGCGAGCGATAGCGTGGCAACCTCATCGCGCTTATGTCTGCACCTTTGCATACGTTTATTCATTAGCGACGAGATTGCCACGTCACCCCCCAATACACTATCCCCGCGTTGCTCCTCGCAATGACATGGTTTGTTTACTTTTATAAATCCCAAAAACCAACCTCTAATCACTTATTCACTCCTCAAATTCTTCACCGGATTTGCCAACGCCGCTTTTATAGCATGATAGCTTACCGTTAGTAAAGTGATCACCACGGCACCTATGCCGGATGCAGCAAAGATCCACCAGGTAATTGTCGACCGGTATTCATACTTGAGCAGCCAGTTACTCATGTAGTAATAAGCTGCCGGTATAGCAATGAATAACGATATGGTAACCAGTACCACAAACTCGGTTGAGAGCAAGCGCCACAGGTTGGCTACCGAAGCCCCGAGCACCTTGCGAACACCAATTTCCTTGATGCGCTGCTCGGCAACAAATGAGGCCAGTCCAAATAAACCAAGGCATGATATAAATATAGCTAACACCGCAAATATGGTGGCCAGGTTACCTATCCGCTGCTCATCCGAAAACTTGCTGGCATACTCATCGTCGTTAAATTTAAAGTCGAAAGGGCTGCCCGGATTATATTTTTTAAATACCGGTTCGATCTTTTTCAATGCATCCTGCATGGGTATAGTTGGCTTAACCCTTAAAGTTATAAAGTTAACCCAGCCAGGGATCATCATAAATATAGAAGCAACCGGCTTATTGTAGGGCGATTCCATCACCATATCCTTAACAACCCCGGTAACCAAATGAGGCTTGCCACCCCAGCGGATCACCTTACCTACCGGATCCTTAATACCGGTCATTTTCACTGCCGACTCGTTCATAATAAAACCGCCTGTATCAGTAGGGAAACTCCTCGAAAAATCACGGCCCTGGGTAATTTTCCAGCCTACAGTATGCCCATAATCATAAGTTATGGCAATTGAAGCAAAGGTTGGCTCAAATTTGGGGTCTTTACCTTCCCAATCAAAACCGCCGTTGCGCGCCCAGATCTCGTTTGTTGTACTGTTGGATTCGGCCATGTCTTCAACTGCGCCCGTCTGGATCAGGTCGTTTCGCATAGCTTCATAGTGCCCGTAAATTTCGGGGGTATTCATTTCGATAGTTAACAATCCTGCCCGCGAATAGCCGACAGGCCGGTTCTTGGCATATTGGATCTGCCTGAAAACAACAATGGTACCAATAATAAGCGTTATCGAAACCGTGAACTGTACAACAACCAGCACCTTCCGCGGCAGCGAAGCAAAACGACCAACCTTAAATGTGCCTTTCAAAACTTTTACAGGCTCAAATGACGACAGATAAAACGCCGGATAGCTGCCGGCAACAATACCGGTGAACAATGTAAAACTTAACACCATCAGCCAAAACCACGTATTGCCCCAGGGCAGTGCAATTTGTTTATCAGCAATGTGGTTGAATGATGGTAGCACTATCAAAATTATTACAAAGTTGGCCACCAACGCCAGGCAGGAAAATACTACAGATTCGCTCAGGAACTGGTTAACCAATTGTGAGCGTAAGGAACCGATGGATTTTCTGATCCCTACCTCTTTAGCACGTTTTTCACTGCGCGCGGTGCTCAGGTTCATGAAATTGATACAGGCCAGCAACAATACAAATACACCGATGATACCAAACAACCATACCATTTCAATGCGGCCCCCTACCGGTTTCCTGTTTTTAAAATCGCTGTACAGGTGCCATTTACTCATGGGATGAACCTGGATAGTTTCATCGTAGGATTTAAAATGCGCTTTGGTCACGTTACTTATTTTAGCCGAAACCTTATCAAAATCAGCGTTATCTGCCAGTTGAACATATAACGAACAACCATGATTATCCCAGGCGGCAGTTTGGGTGCTCCACCAGTTGTTTTTGTTAAAAAAAGGCATCAGGAACCGCGTTTCATAAAACGAGGTATTGCGCGGCAGATCTTCATAAACGCCTATAACCTTCAGGTTTGTTTTGTTATCAGCTTTAATGGTTTTATTAAGTGGATCGGCATCGCCGAAAAGTGCTTTGGCTACCGATTGTGATATGATCATTGATGATGGATCTTTAAAATCAGCATAACTGCCTTCAACCATTTTCAACGCCAGCATTGCCGGCATATCCGCTTCGGCCCAACCACCGGTTTGCGTTATTTTTTTATCACCCACGGCAAGAATATGCGCCGCCGACCAAAAAAGAGAGATCCGCTTAAAATCGCTGCCATAGCGGTTGCGCAAATCGGCACTCAACGGAACCACTGTTGATCGAAAAGTGATCACATCGTCGTTTCCTTTCTGGCTCACCATGATCTGCCCTACGCTGTTATAGGTACTGTGGTACTTATCAAACGACAGCTCATCCCAAACCCAAAGGCCGATAAGCATAGCCACCGCCATCCCTACCGATAAACCCGCAATGTTAATAAAGGCATGCACCTTGTTTTTAACAATGTTGCGGAACGCGATTTTAATGTAATTCTTTAACATATCATTTAGTTCATTGGTTCACTCGTTCATTAGTAATAAACGCTACATTTCATTGCGAGCGATAGCGTGGCAACCTTGTCGCGTTTAGGCCGACCGTGTTGCCTGGCGTTTATGCATTGGCGACGAGATTGCCGCGTCGCGCTTACGCACTACCCAACCTGCTCCTCGCAATGACATAGATTATATTATTTCTTAATTCCGAAATCGAACATTCGAAATCCGAAATCCCCTAACCTCTAATCTCCAACCACTATCACTCACTCCTTAAACTTCTCACCGGGTTAGCCATGGCTGCTTTCAACGTATGTAGGCTTACCGTTATAATCGTGATCACGAAAGCCCCTATCCCTGCCAAAGCAAATATCCACCAGCTTATTTGTGCCCGGTATTCATATTGTTGCAGCCATTTGTGCATGAAATACCAGGCCACAGGCATCGCTATAAATAAGCTTAGCAATACAAGCAGTACAAATTCGGCAGAAAGTAAGCGCCATAGCACAGTTACCGAGGCACCAAGCACTTTACGGATGCCTATCTCGCCGGTACGTTGCTCAGCTACAAATGACGCCATACCAAACAAACCGAGGCAACTGATAAAAATAGCCAACACAGCAAATGAGCTTGCCAATTGCCCGGTACGTTTTTCGCTGCCAAATTTCTGGGCATAGTCTTCGTCTACAAATTGATAGTTAAATGGCTGATCCGGGGCGTATTTCTTTAAAACGTCTTCAATTTTTTCAAGGGATTGGCCTGTTCCTGCGGTAGCATTTACCTTCATAAAAACGATCCTGCCGGCATCATTGCTTAAATGAAATATGGATGGCTGTACAGGTTGATAAGGCGAATCCATGATCAGGTCTTTTACAACACCAATAACATGGTAAGGCTGCCCGTTCCATTTAATGGTTTCACCTACCGGGTTCTTTAAGCCCATATATTTTACAGCAGCCTCATTGATAATAAAACCTGATGAATCTGTAGCAAAAGCCTTTGAAAAATCCCTGCCGCTCTTAAACTGCCAGCCGATCGCTTTACCATAATCATAGGAGATATCGATATTAGGGAATACAACCGCCACGTTAGGATCTTTCGCTTTCCAATCCAACCCGCCGCTAAACGTACCAATTGATGTGGTAGGACTGCCAGATTCGGCCATTTGAGTGATAGCGCCTGTTTTTAATAATTCATCTTTAATAACCG
>NZ_DASVOB010000741.1:0-9668 GCF_036383575.1 Mucilaginibacter sp. | reverse complement strand
GTGTTTGGTATCCGTACCGTTAAACTTTTCCCAGGGATGGATCACCGTACGTTAAGTCATGAGATCCAATTGATGGACGTTAAGCTGATGAAGCAAATGAACATGAACGCGGTACGCATGTCGCACTACCCGCCCGATGCTGACTTTTTAGATGTATGCGATTCCCTGGGTATTTATGTGCTTGATGAGCTCACCGGCTGGCAGGCCAATTATGATACAGAAACCGGCCATAAACTGGTTAAAGAACTGGTGCTACGCGATGTAAACCACCCGGCTATCCTGTTTTGGGATAATGGTAATGAAGGCGGCTTTAATCGGGCGCTGGATAATGACTATGGCCTGTATGATCCGCAAAAACGTACGGTGATCCATCCCTGGGAAAAGTTTAACGGTACGGATACCAAACACTATCCCGATTATAACTATATGGTTAATGCAGCTACCAACGGAAAGGAAGTATTTTTCCCTACCGAATTTATGCACGGTTTGTATGATGGCGGCGCTGGTGCCGCACTCGATGATTTCTGGGCGCAAATGGTGAAACATCCCCATGGAGCAGGCGGCTTTATCTGGGCGTTTTTGGATGAAGCAGTTATTCGTACCGATAAAAACAACACCTATGATGCTGATGGCAACCACGCCCCCGACGGCATTGTAGGCCCGCACCGCGAAAAAGAAGGTAGCTTTTACGCCATTAAAGAGATCTGGTCGCCGGTGTATATTGATCCGCAACCTGCTGATAAAACTTTTAACGGAAAAATCCAGGTTGAAAACAGGTATAGCTTTACCAACCTTAATCAATGTACCTTTAAATGGCGTCTGGTTAAATTTCCATCGGCCAGTGCCAAAACAACAGCTGCAATTGTAAGTGCTGCCGGTTCAATGGCAAAATTTGATCTTAAGCCCGGCGAAAAAGGAGTGCTCAATCTTAGCCTGCCTGTATCATGGGCAAAAAATGATGCACTGTATCTTACCGCTTATGGTGCTGATAAAAAGGAGATCTTTACCTGGAGCTGGGTATTAAAAACACCTGCTGCTATTAATAAAATAGCAGCCTCCCCTGCTAAATCGTCAATAAAAATCAATGAAGCTGGTCAGCAGCTTCAGGTTGTATGTGATGGTATCACTTATTATTTCGATAAAGCTACCGGCTATATTCAAAAAGTGGTTAAGCCATCGGGTACTGTCTCTTTATCGGGCGGCCCTGTTTTGGCAGGCGTAAATACATCACTAAAACAGTTAACCAATAAGGCCATTAAAGGCGGGCATATTGTTGAAGCCGATTATGATGGCGCGGCAACCCTCCATGTAAAATGGACTTTCGCCCCGGGTCAGCCTGCAAAACTGGAATATCAATATACCCAAAAGGGCGATGCAGACTTTATGGGCATCACTTTTAATTATCCAGAGGAAAAGATCACCGGGATGAAATGGCTGGGGCGTGGCCCTTACCGCGTTTGGAAAAACAGGCTCAAAGGTCAGCAATTTGGTGTTTGGCACAAGGCCTATAACAATACCATTACCGGCCAAACCTGGGGATATCCCGAATTTAAAGGATATCATGCCGAGCTTAACTGGGCGGTGATCGAAAATAAAGAATCACCTTTTACAGTTTACACAGCCGATAAAAATATCTACCTGCAAATGCTGCACCCGGCAAGGGAGCAGGCTGCGCTTGAAAACAACAATGTTGAACCGGCTTTTCCTGAAGGCAGCATTGGTTTTTTAAACGCAATAAGTCCAATCGGTACCAAATTCCAGCCTGCTAAAGTGATGGGACCACAAAGCCAGACTAATCACGCCAGCGGCGAGCCGGTAAACGGTACGCTGTGGTTTGATTTTAAGCATTGATCATCAAACACTAAACCAATCAATAAAATAAAACCTTTATGAAACCATTATTCCGCTATAAATACAGTATAAAGCGCAATGCCTTTTTCATGTTGATAGGCATGGGAGCTGTTATGTTTGTGTGTTCATCCTATGTTTTTCATACGCCCAAATCTAATAGCGCGGCCGAACCGCCTTTGATCACAGTAAAAGTGCAGCAAATCAGCGCCAATTTACAATCACCAACGGCTTTAACCTTTCCGGGTAATGGTGATATCTGGGTAACCGAGCAGCCCGGAAAAATCCGCGTGATTAAAGATGGCAAGCTGCTCGATGAGCCGCTGCTTGATCTGCGAAGCAAAATGCTCAAAGTAAATAAGGGTTATGAGGAACGTGGTTTATTAGGGATTTGCCTGCATCCGCAATTTAAATCGAACAAAAAATTCTATGTTTTTTATAGCGCCAATACCACCGGCAAATTTAACCACAAGGATGTAGTAGCCGAGTATAAGCTATCGGCAAATTCAGATGCTATTGACCCTAACAGCGGCCGGGTGATCCTTGCGCAGGATAAACCCGATGGTAATCACGATGGCGGCTGCATCCAGTTTGGCCGGGATGGCTATTTGTATATCTCATTTGGCGATGGCGGCGGCCAGGGCGATAAGCACGGCGAAATTGGCAACGGGCAAAATTTAAGTAACCTGCTTGGTAAAATCCTGCGTGTTGATGTTAACGGCAACACTCCTTACAGCATCCCAAAAAACAACCCTTTTGCAGGTAAAAAAGATGCAGCTCCCGAAATCTGGGCTTATGGTTTCCGTAACCCATACCGGTTTTCGTTCGATAAAGCATCGGGACAGTTATTTGCCGGCGATGTTGGGCAGGACCTTTGGGAAGAAGTGGATATTGTAACCAAAGGTGCTAACTATGGCTGGCGCTTAACCGAAGGAACGCATTGCTACAATCCAGCTACCGGCTGCGATATTAAAGGGATTACCATGCCTATTGCAGAGTACAGCCATACCGAAGGCATTTCGGTAATAGGCGGCTACGTTTATAATGGTAAACAAGTACCTGTTTTGAAAAGCAAATATGTATTTGCCGACTGGGTAGGCAAAGTATTTTACCTGCAAAAAAGCGGTAGCCAATGGCAACGTGGCAAAATTACCTTTCAAAATATCCCGGCTAATTTAAAGATCATCGGTTTTGGCGAGGATCCTGCCGGTGAGGTATATGTATTAACCAACTCGGATACCGGGCCTGAAAATGCGAACGGAAGTATTTATAAGATTGTAAAGAATTAAGATTGCATATCTGCCGCGGGTTTAGCGCAGCGTAACCCGTGGTTCAACATTAGTTTGAGTTTTCAACTCAAACTAATGTTGAAGTTAAAAACTTTAGCCATCATTCTCCACGTGTTACACTGCGCTAACCTACGGCAGTAGTCTCTACTAACAAAAGGGGGGTACAGGGTTAACACAATTCAGGGTCAACATTCAATTATCTAATTAATAATCAGATAATTAAGTGCATCCCTTCTCGAAAATATGTAAACTCCTTTTTTGTATAAATATTATCAGCGAAGTTTCAATTCATAGGTAACACAATACTAAGGCAGGTCAATTTGATTTATGTTACAGCCTTCCCCTCTTGAGTTGAAAACTCAAACTATGGTTCACCACGGGTTACGCTGCGCTAAACCCGCGGCAGTAGTTTACTAAAGATGATCGCTTCCTCATAGGCAAGTACACCGGAGTTATAAACTCCGAGCATAATCGTCCGAAGTCACAGACTTCGGACAGCGGGGCTACGAGATTGCCACGCTACGCTTATAATGACGTAATTGTAAGTTATTGATTATCAATAGTGTTTTTTTTGACACATCATCACATTTTTTTTCAGGATTTCCCTGATGGTTACTCGCAATGACATGTTTTTTATTTGTTTTTTCAGGTAATTTTCATTTTCCAGACACCTGAGCGTTTTAAGTGAGCAGCAGCAGAACGATAGCGCCTGTAATCACATAAAATAAATAACCACCAAAAGATAAATATGCTTAAAGCAAACTTTAAGGTGTTTTACGGCCAAGGCTAATTGGTTTTCAACAGTTCGTTTTGAGATGTTCAACCGTTCGGCTATTTCCGAGTTAGAAAGATTATCGAACCTGCTGAGTTCAAAAATTTCCTGGCACCGTTTGGGTAACTGATCCAGATGACCGGTAAGCAGGTTATCTATTTCTGCTTGCCTGATGCGCGTTTCGCCGTCATTGGTTTCATGCCGGCCTTCAACTATCAGCTCATCTTTAAAAACAATTTCCAGCTTAACTGCTTTACGGCGTTTATAGATCTGGAAGCGAACGGACGTCTGCATAAAATTCGGGAAAGAAGCAATCTCCAATTCTTTTCGGCGATTCCAGATGCTCACAAAAACATCATTCACAGCCTCGGCGCAAACCTCGTCATCGTCAAGATAATAATGGGCAGTTTTGTAAAGGCTAACCCAATAGCGATCAAACAGTAAATTGAATGCGGTCGCATCGTCCCCGCGCACGGCATGCCATAGCTGAATATCTGTTTTTGAGTGCTTTAACATTATAACTGGTATTATAAAAATAATCAAAAAAATGTTTAAAACACACAATAAAATCAAAATATAAAAAAAGTATGTGAGTTTTTTTGAGCACCGGGTACTATACTTATATAAACCACAAAATGTCAAAACAGGATTTTATTTCACTTTACGAAAAGTTTCTTTCCGGGCAATGTACCGAAGAAGAAAAGAAGCTTTTGGAAAGCCACTATTCTGAAATAAAGCTCATGGACAATGAGTGGGACAATACGCTTGGAGATGAAGAAGCTGTCAAGGCGAAAATCATAGCCAAAATACATGCAGAGGTAGATTTTCAGGACCTGACAGATCCTCCCCGAAGGACTTCTTATACCTGGATGAAGTATGCAGCCAGCATAGTTTTTCTGCTGACGGCCGGGCTCTTTTCATGGCATTTCTGGTGGCAAAAACCAGGAAATGCTCAATCAGCAAACAACATTTTTCCAGGCAAAAACCAGGCTTACCTCACCCTGGCCAATGGCCAATCCATTATTTTACATAACGCAAAAAACGGGCAGATAGGCGCAAACTCTGGCATTATCATAAATAAAATAAACGACAGCATTTTAACATACTCAAAAAATAATAATATCAATAATAAGCCAGGATCATCCTCTGCTCCCGATAGTAATTTGCTTACGGTACCCCGTGGGGGCATCTTTCAAACCGTACTTTCTGATGGTACAAAAGTGTGGCTTAACTCGGCTTCATCTATAAAATACCCTGTGGCATTTGCTGGCAGTGAACGCCGGGTTGTGCTTAGCGGGGAAGCTTATTTTGAAGTCGCTAAAAATAAAAAAATGCCTTTCAGGGTAGCGGTCAATGGGATGGATGTGCAGGTTTTGGGGACACACTTTAACGTGATGGGTTATCCCGAAGATAAGCTGGTTCAAACCACCTTGCTGGAGGGTTCAGTCAAGCTGCATTCATCAACCGGTACAACTCGGTTAGTGCCAGGGCAACAAGGCGTGTTTAATAATGCTCATTTTACGGTTGAGCCTGTAAACACCGACGATGTGGTAGCCTGGAAGGATGGTTTTTTTGTATTTGATAACGAAAGCGTTGAAAGCATCATGCAAAAAATTGGCCGCTGGTATGATATCGAGGTAGTTTTTCAGAATAAAAAAAGCCTGCCTGGCCAACACAGTTTCGGCGGTACAATTTCCAGGCATAAAAATATCGATATCGTACTTAAAGCACTCGAAGCAACAGGATCAGTTCACTTTAAACTTACAGGAAGGAGGGTTATAGTGATGGATTAACGCTTACTTAAAACCTTCATTGTAAGCCCTTAAGAAAAAAGAGACCAGGAGCAGGTCGGAGCGCCCCCGGTCAAATACCTTTCGGCATAAGGGCCAATAACTGATTATTTTCTTACAACCAATTAATTACTAACCCTAACCAAATGTATAAATTTTTCATTGCATTCCCATGCAACTGGGACCGGCGTGTCCTGTTCAAAATTTTGCTGATAATGAAACTCACGTTTGTTTTATTGCTGGCAGCATTGCTTCATGTAAGTGCTGCATCCTATTCGCAAAACATTAATTTAAAGGTAAAAGATGTTTCACTTTTAGATGTGTTTAAACAGCTGCACCGGCAAAGCGGTGTTGAGTTTGTGTACGATAACAAAATGCTGAAAGAAGCGAAGCATGTGAGCGTGAATGCGGTGAACGAGCCTTTATCTGCCGTGCTTGACAGGTGTTTCTCACAGCAGCCCCTAACTTATGAGATCATCCAGAACATGATCGTTATTAAACGGAAGCCTGCTGATAATATAGCAGATATTGCGCCCAATAATAAGCCGCAGGCAATAGTAGTAACAGGTAAAGTAACCGACGATAAAGGCCTTCCCCTACCCGGCGTAACCGTAAAATTGAAAGAGGGAACCGTAAGTACATCAACCCGCAAGGATGGATCATACTCTATTAAACTGCCCGATGGCAGCGGTACCCTGGTGTTCACCTTTATTGGCTTTGCAACGCAGGAGGTGCCTGTAAATAACAACAGGGAGATCAATGTTGTACTTAAAGAAATAGCCACAGGATTAAATGATGTGGTCGTAGTAGGTTATGGTCAACAAAAAAAGGTGAGCCTGATAGGCGCCATAAGTACCATTAAAGCCGAAGACCTGAAACAACCGGTAGCCAACCTGTCCGACCTGATAGCCGGCCGCGTGGCTGGCGTTATTGGAGTGCAGCGCAGCGGGCAACCTGGGTATGATAATGCCGAGATCTACATTCGTGGTATTTCCACATTTACCAGCAGCAGTCCGCTGGTATTGGTTGACGGTGTGGAAAGGGATTTGCCCAATGTTGATCCTGAAGATATAGCCAGTTTCAGTATTTTGAAAGATGCCTCGGCTACCGCGGTTTACAGTGTGCGTGGTGCTAACGGCGTTATCCTGATCCAAACAAAAAAAGGCAAGGTTGGTAAAGCTACCATTAACGCGCAGTATGACCAGGGTATTACGCAGTTTACCCGTATCCCTCAGTTTGCCGATGGAGTTACCTATATGCAAATGGCCAATGAAGCATATAAAAGCAGCAACCCTAATGATCCGCTGCCTAAATATAGTAATGACCGTATCCAGAAAACAGCAGCCGGCACCGACCCTGATCTTTATCCCAATGTTGATTGGTTCAAGGTACTGTTTAATAAATTCGGCCAAAACCGCAGGGCAAGGGTTAATGCCAATGGCGGTTCGGACAATGCGCAGTACTACCTGTCTGTTGGGTATTATAACGAAAATGGCTTGTATAAAACAGATCAGCTGGCCAACTATAACTCGGCCATTAAGTTCGACAGGTATAACTTTACATCAAACTTAACACTCAACGTTACCAAAACCACCAAGGTTGATTTCGGCGCTTCAGGCTGGATCAGCAACGGTAACTATCCCGGCAGCTCGGTTGATGCTATCTGGAGTTCGGCCTATATCATGCCGCCAATTGTGATCCCTCCGGTATACTCCAACGGATTACACTCACAGATCCGTACGGGCGACGTGCTGAACCCTTATAACCTGCTTACCCAAAGTGGTTATGTAAATGAGTTCAGGAGCCAGCTATGGAGTAATATTCGCATAACGCAGGATCTGGGCAAGATCTTAAAAGGCCTCTCGGCCACCGCCATGTATTCTTTCGACAATTATAATACCCATACCATAAGCCGCACAAAAACTGTTGATGGCTACCTGGCTACCGGCCGTGACGATAAAGGGAACCTTCTGCTTGATAAAACGTCCATCGGTACAAGTTTTTTGGGTTATTCACGCGCAAACGGTGGCACCCGCCAGTTTTATACCGAAGCAGCTGTTAATTACAACAATACCTTCGGGAAACATGCGGTCACCGGCCTGATCCTTTACAACCAATCGGACAGGGAAGACGCCTTTGCCAATGACTTCATCAGCTCCATCCCCTACCGCTATATGGGGCTTGCCGGTCGTGTTACTTATGCCTACAATAACAAATACCTCGCCGAAGCCAACTTTGGCTATAACGGTTCTGAAACTTTTGCGCCCGATCATCGCTTTGGATTTTTCCCTTCATTCGGCTTAGGATGGGTGATCTCTGAAGAATCTTTTTTCAAGCCCTTGGCCAGCACCTTCCAGTTTTTGAAACTGAGGTACTCATACGGTGTTGTCGGTAACAGCAATATCGGCGGCCGAAGATTTGCCTATATCTCAACTGTTGGCGGCGGTAACGGAGGGTATTCATATGGTCAAAACGGTACAGATCAAAGCGTAGGTGGCCTTGACATTGGTGATTACGCGGTAAGCGTAACCTGGGAAAAGGCAAAAAAACAAAACCTTGGCATCGAGTTTAAGATGCTTGATAATGCCGTATCCTTAACTGCCGATGTTTTCCAGGAAAACCGCACCGGTATTTTCAGGCAGCGCGGCGATGTGCCAACTTATACCGGGATCCGCACACTGCCTTATGCCAATCTTGGCGAGGTGCATAACCGCGGTATCGATGCTACGCTGGATATTAACAAACGGGTAAGCACCAACTGGATCGTAGCATTCCGTGGCAATTTTACCTGGAACAGGGCTATAGTTATCAATGATGCTAACGCACCATGGCCATATCCATGGCAACAGCGAATTGGGCGTAAAATTGGCCAACGCTTTGGATATACCGACCTGGGCCTGTTTCAAAGCGATGCCGATGTGGCCAACAGTCCGTATCAAACGGGAACCAACAAAGCAGGCGATATCAAATATAAAGACCTGAATGGCGATGGCAAGATCGATAATTTTGACCAGGGGCCAATTGGCTATGGCAGCATCCCTGAAATTGTTTACGGCTTTGGCCCTACCATCAGCTACAAAGGGTTTTCAATAGCAGGCTGGTTTAAAGGGATCAGCAATGTTGATGTATCCTTAAACGGCGATGGCCTGCAGCCCTTTAGCCAGGGCGGCGAACGCGGTAACCTGCTTACACAGATCACCGACAGGTGGACACCCAATAGCACCAATTCCCGTCCGTTTTACCCGCGTCTTACTTATGGCAATGACAATATGAACTATGCCAACAGTACCTGGTGGGTAAAAAACGGTGCCTTTATGCGCCTGCAAACCCTGCAGCTTAGCTATGACTTTGCAGGTTCAAAATGGCTGCGCCCGATGGGGATGTCAAACCTGAGCATCTACTTCATAGGGTACAATTTATGGACAGTGAGCGGATTTAAGCTTTGGGACGTTGAGCTTGGCGATGGCCGTGGCGCGCAGTATCCCCTGCTTAAAACTTATAATATGGGCATCAAATGCACCTTTAAATAATCTTGATCATACAATATTTATAAATATGAAAAATACTATCATAAAGTGCAGCACAGCAATATTAACAGTAATACTGCTGTTTAGCAGCAGCTGTAAAAAATACCTGGACCAGGTGCCTAATGACAGGATCACCATTGAACAGGTGTTTCAAAAGAAAGGCCCGTCCGAGCAGTACCTGGCCAATATATATAGTTACGTTGATGACCCATCGGAACAATGGACACAAAACCCCTGGCTGGGTAATTCTGACGAGGTGGATATAACCTGGTCAAAATACACTATTTATGACCTTAATATCGGCAACATAGGCGCAAGCAATGCCATATTTGACAGGTGGAGCTACTATTACAACGGCATCCGCGCGGCTACCTACTTTTTAAACCATATTGATGGCAATGCCGAGATCCTTGCCCTAAACGGTCAGCAGTTGATTGATCAG
>NZ_DASVOB010000740.1:0-3666 GCF_036383575.1 Mucilaginibacter sp. | reverse complement strand
TTGGTTTTAACCAGTCGAACACGAAATACCGTTATGACGATTTCAGGAACGTAAAGGTTGGTATCTACAACATCAGCAATAGCCTGATAGTAAGGTTCCCTAAAAAAATTGTTTGGGAAACCAAACAGGATTTTAATTATAACGGCCAGGTGGCGGCAGGATTTAAAAAAGGCGTTAATGTAGTGAGTTCGTCGCTCGCCCTGCAAATGCTTAAAAAAGACCGCGGGGAATCGAAGTTGTCTGTTTATGACATCTTTAACCAAAACGTGAGCGTGTACCGTTACATTAACTCCAACTCGGTTAGCGATGTGCAAAACAATACATTGAAACGATATTTTATGGTTACTTACAGCATTAAGTTTAATAAACTAATCACTAAATAAAAGCAGAAGCATTAGCATAAAACAGAGGGGCTGCATCAAAATTCAAAAGATGCAGCCCCTGTTTTTTTACGGAGCTTTTCTGTAACTTTCTTTATCAAGGGATCGTCTTACTTACAATCAAAATGCCTATCATGATGAGTACCAGGACCTCCCTTTTTTTAGCTGCCGCTATCACATTAACATTTAGCCTGCCTGGCCGCGCCGAGGCGCAGGACATGCCCGGCAAACGCGACTCAATCAAATCAGTTGTATTAAATGAGAAACGCGTTATCCAGGTAATACTGCCCGATGGCTATAAAGCAGGTTCAACAACTAAATATGATGTATTGTACATCATTGACGACTGGAATATAAAGTTAGGGCGCGATATACAGCATTTTATCGTGGATGAGCACACCATGCCGCCAATGATAATAGTTGGCGTGTTGAATACCGACCGGAATAAGGATTTTTTGCCGACCCATAATAATGGGAATGGAACATCTGGCGGGGCGGATAAATTCCTGAAATTTTTCAAGGACGAGTTGATACCATATGTTGATAAAACCTATCCTTCCGATGGGGATAATACACTTTTCGGCCACTCTTTCGGCGGCGTGTTTGTTACTTACGCTTTACTGAACGAGCCGCAGCTTTTCAGCAATTATATTGCCGGCGACCCAAGCTATTGGTGGGATAATGGTGTTATGCTTAAACAGGTTAAAGAGAAATTACCTTCGCTTGCCAACAAAGGGAAGTCGCTTTATATCGGCGGTCGTGAAGGACAGGGCATGAAGGAGATGAACATTAACGCTATGGATAGCCTGTTGAAAAAAGACGCACCGGCGGGTTTTGAATGGGTGGTAAAAGCGTATCCAAAGGAATCGCATGGTACCGTGAGGTTGAAAAACATGTATGATGGCCTGAGGTTTGCCTATAACGACTATGGCGGTAAGCCGCTGGAGTTTCACCCATCCCGTGGGATCGTGCTTAAGGATAAGCCAATAAAGATCTGGTACTTTGATGATACAACAAAAGTGCATTATACATTCGATGGCTCGCAGCCCTCAATGACATCGCCAGTTGTAAGGCCCGAAATGGAGTTATCAGGCCCCGCAAATGTTACTGTACGGAAAATTGCGGGCCGCTCTAAATTTGACAAAGCCGCCACCGGAGAATTTACAGAGGGCACTTATCTGCCCACAACGCGGCTCAAAAAAAACTACAAGCCCGGCGGCTTTCACTACACTTATTACGAAGGCCAATGGGATAAGCTGCCCGACTTTAAGACTTTAAAACCGGTTAAAGAAGGCATAGCCGATAGTACCTTCAGCATCAATAAACTCCCCCGCCAAAACAACTTCGGCGTAGTGCTGGATGGGCAATTTGAAGTTAAAGATGATGGTTATTACATTTTTGGATTAGGAAGTGACGATGGCAGTAAAGTGTACCTGAATAATAAGCCCATAATTGACCTGGATGGTTTGCACGATGGCGATATTGAGCGGTCATATATCGTCCCTCTGAAAAAAGGGTTTTATCCATTACGGATAGAATACTTTCAAAAAGAAGGTGGCCGTAAGCTTGATCTGGTGTATGTAACCCCCGATAATATCGCCAAAAAGAAAATAACGCCAATTCCTTACGCATTGCAATACGGCCCCAGATAGGGTGCCTGCCTTAGAGGCTGTTAAACGCATCACATGTGTCTCCCGCATGGAAATTCCTGAAGCTAATGATTATGAAGCGGCTTGTTCTATGGGAGGCGCATGGGACGCGGCTCTACATAAAAACTTCTCCAACAAACTTCAAACAGTTTGTTGGACATACAGAGCCTCAATACAGGGCGAAGAAGATGATTTGTTGCTACCCATGCCATGATTAAATTGGAGTCATGCTGAGTGTTTAAATCCTGCGAAATCTGAAGGTGAAATGACCAAAAAGGGCCTTTCAGTCTGAGCCTGTCCAAGCATGGTGGATAGGCCTCTGCGCGCAACCCTTCGAAAAGCTCAGGGTGACAGCCTCTGTTTGCACAATGACACAATTTTCAACAACCGTCACCCCCAAGTCAAACTCCCCCTTTAGGGCGATAGGGAGCCAAACATTTAATTCCATCTCCTGTATTCTCTACATGCGTAAAATACTATTGCTCCTTGTTCTTATATCCAAAAGCATTGCGGCCCATGCCCAGTCTGATACCCTTTCCATCACACTCGAAAATGTAAAGTACCCATACCCGGTAAACTTTATGCCGATAAAGGCTGAAGGGCAGGACATCCGCATGGCCTATATGGATGCAAAACCGGCTACGCCAAATGGCAAAACCATCGTGCTTTTCCATGGCAAAAACTTTGGCGGATATTACTGGAAAGATGTAATTAAACTATTAACCGATAAAGGGTACCGGGTAATAGTGCCCGATCAAATAGGGTTTGGTAAATCATCAAAAGCGTTTATTCATTACAGCTTTCATCAATTGGCAAGGTTTAACAAAAACCTACTGGATAGTTTAGGGATCCAAAAGATCACCTTAATGGGGCATTCCATGGGCGGGATGCTGGCTACCCGCTTTACACTTATGTACCCAAACACAGTTGAAAAATTGCTGCTTGAAGACCCCATCGGCTTAGAGGATTACCGCACCTTCGTGCCTTATGCAAATGCCGAAGATGATTACAAAGCTGAGTTGAAAACCAGCTACGAAAGCGTTAAGAAGTACTATCAAGCATCCTACTTCACTACCTGGAAACCCGAATATGATTATTTGGTAAACATTGGAGCCGGAGTAAGTAAAAGTGCCGATTTCCCGCGCTATGCTAAAGTTGCGGCGCTCACCTTTGAAATGATCTATGAACAGCCCGTTTGTTATGGGTTCGGGCTCATAAAAGTGCCAGCGGTATTATTCATAGGCAAAGAGGATAAAACCATAGTGGGCAAGGCCTTGTTAAGCGATGAAGAAAAAGCCAAACACGGTCAGTATAAAATATTAGGCCCTGAAACGGCTAAAAAGATCCCTGGCTGCAAGCTTATTGAGTTTGACAATTGCGGGCATATCCCTCATATTGAAGCAAAAGAGGCTTTTTTTAAGGCGCTTACAGCTAATTTATAATTTAGGGATTTTGAGTATTTTTGGTAACCTTACTAATATATAAAACACGCGTCATTGCGAGGCACGAAGCAATCCCAAACTATACAGGGCGGCTCTGCCCGGTTGCTCTGCTAATCGGGGATTGCTTCGTGCCTCGCAATGACGTAAAAGAGAGTCAAACACTGTGCAACTATCTGTAAATTCATTATCCCAACT
>NZ_DASVOB010000739.1:0-2677 GCF_036383575.1 Mucilaginibacter sp. | reverse complement strand
ACGGGCGATAAACCGGTTTCAACCGCTTTTACTTATCCCATAGTAAATGGCAAAAGGCAGCTTAGCATAACATTCAGTCCCGGCTGCAGCAATAATAGCTATGTATACGTGCTTGAAAAAGCCAATTAATAAAACCAAAAGCAACAGATAAATTATGAGATCATATTTACTACATATAAAAGGTAAAAATTTATGGAAGCTGTGTGCTTTGGTGGTGCTGGGTATTGCTTTGGCTTGCTGCGGTGAACAAATAACCAGTGTTGACCAGCCTGCTACAGCTACCGTGGGTTCAGTGGTGCCGATAACTGTTCACTGCGATATCCCTACAGTAGGCGATGGCGGTCCGGATTACCTCATTTTTGGCTTTTTAGTACCTAAAGGCTGGAAAGCTGCGCAAAATACCACTATAAATTATACCAGTAAACAGGGTAACGGAACCATGTCCCTGATCCCTGATGGCACCTTGCCAAAAAATGGCGGCGGACTTAACTGGCCGGCCTATATGAAAAAAACATTGGGCAACGGCGGCAACCTGATTGACGATATGGAATGGATTGCTTATCAAACGGATAAGGCCTACAGCCATACCGGTGGAGTGGAGTTCATCGTTGACCTTAATGTCAAAATAAAAGTTGGTGCCGATAATAACAACATGCTGGTAAAACTGGGCTATACCATCACTGACAGCGGCAACGGTTTTACAAGCGACGGTAACGGTACTTATTATAGCGCGTTGCTTGGTAGTAACTGTTTTGAGGTAACCGGCGGCAGCGGCGACCTGGTTGATTTTTGCAACCCTCAACTTACCACTATCGACCCGCCGAAATCATTGGATAATGATTTTGTGACCTTAACCTTTGATGGCACAGTTGCCGATACCGATTTAAAAGGCGAAAGAGAAGTTTACCTGTGTGCAACGGCCTACACAAACGATGGTAAAACAATAAGCGTTTGTGAGCAAACCACTAAAACCCTGCTGAAACAGACTACTGCCACCAGTAAAAAATATCAGCTCACGTTTTGGCCAAGATCATTCTTTAATGTGGGGGATGCACAAACCGTCACAAGAATGGAATACTTCCTGACCGATAAAACGGGTAAAAAGAAAGTTGGCTATGGTAATACAGACGCCCCGTTCACCTACACATTTAAATGCGGTTAACCAGTAAATAAACCAAACGGCAGATGCAATTAATCAATCTGTATTTGCTAAAACGATATTTAAATCTTTTGCCAACAATTTTAAACCTAAAAAATATGGCTTATTGCTACATAAAGAAATGCTTAACAGGTATCACGCTGTTGATGCTGCTGCTGGCCAAAACCAGTTATGCAGCTGTGCAGCAGGATACTACCAGGGAGGCGCCTGCACGCCCCGGCCAGGTAAGCGGTATTGTACTTGATGAGTACGGTAATCCGCTGCAGGGCGTTAAGGTAATCAATAAAGGGAAAAATACTGCGTTAACTACGGGTAAAGATGGCGTGTTTGCCATTAATGCCAGTAAGGGCGACGCGTTGATTTTTACCGCTGCAAATTATAATGCCCGTGAAGTTACGGTACGGAATGCGACTAAATTAACGGTAAGGCTCCTCGATACTTACATAAAAGCGCCCAAAACCATCAATGCGCTTTATGATACCATCAGCACATCAAAAAATGTGGGCGCCATATCAACCATTTATACCAACCAGCTTACTACTACGCCTTCAACTTTATATACCTACGCCTTACCCGGACAACTCCCCGGCTTATATACCCAGCAGTACAGTGGCTTTGCCGCACCGCAAACCGGCGTGCAAACTGTAAATGACTTTATCGGGGCGGTAGTACAGCACAATAACTATTCGGCTAATGATAATAGTGAGTTTGGGCTTTTTTTAAGGGGACAAGCGCCGATAACTATTATTGATGGTGTTCAGCGTGAGATAGCATCACTTGATCCGGAAAGTATCGAATCGGTTTCGGTTTTAAAGGATGCGCTTTCAAATATTATGCTGGGGATCAACAGCTCGCGCGGTACCTTATTGATCACCACCAAACGTGGGCAGCCAGGTACGCCGCATATTTCATTCACAGCACAAAGCGGGATTCAGCAGCCGCTGGGTTTGCCCAACCCGCTGCCTGCTTATCAGTATGCATACTTATACAACGAAGCATTACAGAACGACGGCAAACCGGCTCTTTACAGCGCTGCCGACTTTAATGCCTACCGTAACCATACCGACCCCATAAGGCATCCGGATGTTAACTGGTTTAAAACCATCTTACGCGATAACTCACCCATGACCAGTTATAAGCTTAACGTTAACGGCGGCACCCAGGTGGCACGGTACAGTATTTCGTTAAACTATCTTGACCAGGCGGGTATGTTCAAAACGGCGTCGTCTGTGCCATACAATACCAATAATGATCTTAACCGTTACATCATCAACTCCGATCTGGCGGTTAACGTAACCAAAAAATTCACTGTCGACCTGCAATTGTTTGGCCGCATTCAGCAAAGCACACAGCCGGGAGCAGGATATGGAAATATATTGAGTACGCTTTATAGCTTACCAAATAATGCTTATCCGCTCTACAACCCAAACAATTCATTTGGCGGTACAACAACTTATACCAATAACCTGCTTTCGCAAACAGAGTTTTCAGGCTATCAGCGTACCAACAGCAATGATG
>NZ_DASVOB010000738.1:0-7490 GCF_036383575.1 Mucilaginibacter sp. | reverse complement strand
GATGTCGTAGAAGCTTTTGTTCAAATCAAGCTTAAGCTTACTGATTTCTGTGCGTTTGGTTTCGAGCTGAAACTTTTGTTTCTCAAAATCGGTTTGGGTGGCCGATTTATCCAGCGTTAATATCGATTGACCAGCTTTGATCTTATTACCTGCATCCATCAGCGCGCTTTTTATAGATGCGTTTATCGGGCTGGTGATGATCTCTTCAAACTCCGGTAAAACCTCGCCGGTAGCATTTATGGTATTTTCGATATTGGCTATCTCAACTTTGGCAGTAGTTATTTCAGACCGGGTGATGGTTGATTTAATATATCCCCGCAAAAGCATTACGGCCAGCACCAAAACAGCTATGCTGCTGATGATGACAACCGCACCTTTTTTGCGTTTGGAAGCTGTAACTTCAAGTGTAATTTCCTTATCCATTATAATAAATTTGGATGAGGTTTTGCAAGAGCTATACCAATATTAAAACACTAACTACCAATAAATTACAATATTTTAACTTTCAAAAAGTGATCGATATCGGACAAAATATTTGATATCGACCATAAATTAAATTACGACAAAGGGCCTGTCCGTTTTTTACAGACAAGCCCTTAATCTTAATTATTTTAATTTTAGTTGACCTTAACGTCGAATTTCCCGTTAGTTACAACCTTATACTTAGCGGCTCCACTACCGCCACCACCTATAACAATGGTATTGGTAAGGTTGCCTTTAAATGTACCCTGGTAAACATTTCCGCTGGCCGAAGTGATATTCACGGTCACTATTTTAGTGTCATCGCTGTCGTCATTAAAATAGTCATCATCTTTTCCTGAGTAAAGTAACAGCGCCTTATCGTCGTCGCTGGCAGCTGTTGAGGTATAGGTTTTACCGCTTGTAATATTACCGGGTAAGGTAATGGAAAGTGTGTCTTTATTATTTGTGCCCTGAATATTGGTAAAAGATTGATTATCAACAACAGCCTTAACAGCCACTACATTGGCAAAATTAATAGTGGTACCATCCACATTAGCCGAAAGCGTGCCGGTAATGGAAGTTCCCTTTTCTTTAGTACAGGCGTTTAACATAAACATACCGGCAATAAAAGCTAACAATAACGCAGGTTTTCTAATCTTCATGATAATTATATAATTATTATATTTAATTACGATACGTGTATTTGTATAAATATGTTACAAATATAATTTCATATCTCCTGTTATACAGCGAAAAACACCTTATCATACTTATAGATCATCTGCACTGGGCAGGTGTTTCCTGATCTTCCCCAGCAGGTCATCAATTTCAAAAGGTTTTGCTAAAAAGTCGTCGGCACCGGCATCATAGGCCGACCGTTCAATATCACGGCTTGCCGAGATCATGATAATAGGGATACTTTTGGTAATATCGTCATTTTTTAGTTTGCGGCAGATATCGCGCCCATCAAAACCCGACATCCAAATATCCAGCAACAGGAGGTCGGGAAACTCCGTTTTCATATCTAAAATAGTCGCGCCATTTACTGTCGACGAAACCTGGTAACCTTCAAAATCAAGTATGATCTCCACCGCATCCACAATCCCCGGATCATCGTCCGCTATCATGATCTTTTTTGTATTTTCCACTTACCCCCTAATCCACAAAAATCAAGCCCATATGGCACCAGGAAGCACTTTATTTACATAAAGTTGAGTGGATCAGGTTGTCAGTGGATCAGGCCGCCTTACAAACAGGCCATTAACTTAAAAATCAGAGTAATCTGCCGGTCGAAGAAAGATAATATCGGCATGTGAAACATTATGCTGGTACTCAGCTTTAGCCGAAAGTGTTTTCCAGTAAGCATCTTTCCCAAAAGTGTCCCAATGCCTGTCCCTGTCTTCTTTACTGTTAAAAGTGGTCATGTACATTAAATTAGGCATATGGCTGCCTGCAATAACCTCCGAATAAAAAACAGCATTAAAACCAAGCCTTTTAAAAAGGCCTATTTCATCGCCCACATTAAACATGGTTACTTTGTTTACATTGTATTTTTCGGTAGGACTTTCATAACTGCGCAATTCGTAAACCCTGTCGGCTTTGTTAGCCGTAAGGTTTGGAACTGCTGTTGAAGGCATCCCCGGAAAGGCCTGTAATATAATTGTTTCCAAACGGGTGTAAGGCTGCTCATTATATGCAGCATCAATGTATTCCTTTCCATCGGCAAGATATGTGGCATCGGCCTGCAACTTTTGATCAATACCTATTAACTTATCCCATGACTGAAAGGGCGCAAATACGTATAACAACTTTGCTGTGTCAACCTGCGTAACTGGTTTAAACACGCCAACGTTTTTAATACCAGCCCTGTGCAGCGCGGGAATATAAGCCTGTTGTAAATACTTTTCAATTGTATTTTCCTGGGCTGTGGTTTTGTAATGATATATTTTAAGCTGATAATAATTACGTGCCGGCGCAAAGCCAAATGCTGTAGCAACAATAAAAAAACAGGCTAAAAAAGCGATAGAAGATCTAAAAAAAGGATTCATAATGGGCGAAGGTTTTCGGAGTAAATATAACCTCATTTCAGCAAAGTAGTATTAAGCCCGTTTATATATTTACCCCATTTTTCAAGCATCTCCATTAAATCCGAAAGCTTCATGGGCTTGCTCAGGTAATCATTCATCCCGGCATCCATGCATGCCTGTCTATCTTCGGGCATAGCGTTTGCAGTCATCGCAATAATTACCGGCTGGTCATGCATATTACTGCGGATAAAGCGTGTTGTTTCCAGGCCATCCATATCAGGCATCTGCACATCCATCAAAATGAGGTTATAGTGTTTTATTACCATGGCGTTTAGTGCAACATGGCCATTTTCGGCGATATCGGCACTATAGCCCATTTTACTTAACATATGCATAGCAAGCTTCTGATTTATTAAATTATCCTCGGCTATAAGGATGCTCATGGGGTAATTTTTAGCAAAATCTTTTGAAAAAACTGCCTGCACAGGCTGATACTCCGCTTTAATATTACTACCAGATTTGAGCTGTTCAACAATATGCTTGTGTAAAAGGTTATGCTTTGTAGGCTTGGTCAGTACCGCGTTAAATACGTTATCATCCCGTTTACTTTGCTCGCTGCCTATCGAGCTTAACAATACAATGGGTATTTCAGGAAATTTCTGCTTTACTTGTTTAGCCAGCTGCAGGCCATCCATTTCGGGCATGCTCATGTCTGTTATCAAAAGGTCAACTTGTTCGCCCTGATCATTAAGTACTTTTAATGCTTCTGTTGCTGATGCCACAACCACAGGATCATATTTCCACTGTCTCAGCTGTGTATCAATAATATCGCGATTAGTAGCATTATCGTCAACAAATAAGATCCGTTTATTTTCAAGCTCGGCAAGGTTAAGGTGAACATAATTTCGCTTTACATTTTGTCCCACTTTTGATTTTAAGGTAAACGTAAAGGTAGTGCCCCTGCCCATTTCGCTTTGTACACTGATCTCGCCGCCCATCAGCTTAACCAATTTCTCGCTGATAGCCAATCCCAAACCAGTGCCTCCATATTTACGCGTTGTGCTTGAATCAACCTGCGAAAACGGCTTAAACAAACGCTCCAGTTTATCATCGGCAATACCGATGCCTGTGTCCCTTATTTTAAAGATCAATTCCAGATCGTCCCCTTTTTGTTCCTTTACCCCTACCCGTATAAAAACCTCGCCCTGGGTTGTAAACTTTACAGCATTACCTACCAGGTTAATGAGGATCTGACGAAGACGTATCGAATCGGAAATAATTTGCACCGGTACGTTGTGCTCCACCTGGTAAACCAGGTCGAGATTTAAACGGGATGCCTTTTCGGCAAAAACATTCAAAACTCCTTCTATACAGTCGCGCAGGTCAAAATCCTCTTCATCAAGCTCCATATTGCCCGATTCAATTTTGGAGAAATCGAGAATGTCATTGATAACCGTTAACAAGGCGTCGCCGCAATTTTTTATGGTTTCGGTATATTCTTCCTGCTCGGTTGTGAGTTTTGTGCTGGCGAGTAACGTTGCCATGCCTATAACACCGTTCATCGGTGTCCGGATCTCGTGGCTCATGGTAGCCAGGAAAATACTTTTGGCTTTATTGGCATTCTCTGCCTCTTCGCGCGCTTTTTCGGATGCTTCGCGGGCCAGGCGTTCGTTCGCTGTCATTTTCACCAGGCTTTCGGTACGTTCCTTTACCTGGCGTTCCAGTACGGTTTTCTGTGCCTTGAGAAACTTAACCCGGTATTTAAAAATGGAGTATAATAAAGCAATTATGGCTGCGGCAGCAATTAACTTAAACCACCACGTTAACCAAAACGGAGGTACAATGGTGATCTTCAACCCATCTGTAACCGGCGACCATAACCCTGATGTATTCTGATATTTCAATTTAAAAGTGTATTCGCCTGGGGGCAAATTGGTGTACGAAGCAGTATTCCTGCTACCAACGTTATTCCAATCCGAATCAAAATTTTCGAGTATATAGCTGTATTTCTTTTTGTCAGATGAAGAATAATCAAGCGCCGCATACTGTAATGTGATCACCGATTGCTTATACGATAGCCTGACCGACCGTGTATCGCTTATATCCTCTTTTAAAGGGGATGGGTCATCCTTGTCGCGGGCAATTTTTACGGTTTTATTAAACAATTGAAAATTGGTGATCACCAGGGGCATAAAGGCCGATGGTTTTAAAATCTGCTCAGGGGTAAAGGAATTGTAACCATTGACGCCCCCGAAAAAGATCCTGCCTTCTTTTGTTTGCAGGGCCGAATGTGATTTAAATTCCTCATCCTGCAAACCATCCTCAATGGTGTAGTTTTTAAAAGTGTGATTAACCGGATCATAGTTAGACAAGCCATTATTGGTACTTACCCATATCGAGCCCAGCTTATCTTCACGTACGGCATAAATTACATCACTTGGCAAGCCATTTTTTGTAGTGAATACGGTAAAATGTTTAGTAACCGGGTTAAAAAGATTAAGCCCTGAAAGCGTACTGATCCAGATTTGGCCTTTGCTATCCTCAAACAAATCGGGGATGCTGTTATTGCTAATGCTATTACGCTTTTCGTCATGCTGAAAACGGGTGAAGGTGCCGGTTTTCCTGTCCATCAAATTTAACCCGGCGTCAAAAGTGCCCACCCAAAGGTTATCATTATGATCTTCAAGTAATGAATAAGCCCTGTCACTGCTGATACTTTTAGGGTCATTGGGATCATACCGAAACGCCGAAAACGTGCCCGATTTTTCATCAAATAAATCAAGCCCTCCATTGTAAGTACCTGCCCAGGTACGGTCATCACGGGTTTGGAGAAGCGCATAGATGTTATTATTGCTTAAACTACCGGGCTTTGCGGCATCATGCTTAAAGGTAGTAAACCTGCCCGTTTTAGGATCCAAACGACACAAACCATCTCCCCATGTGCCCATCCAGAAATTACCTTTCAAATCCTGGGTAATCTTCAGCACATAATTCCCGCACAGGCTGTTGGGATTAGCCGGATCATTCACATAGTGTTTAACGGTGCCATCCTTGTTAAACACGTTAACACCTCCGCCATCGGTACCTATCCAAATATTGCCGTACTGATCTTCATGCAGGGAAAGTACGAAATTATTGGCCAGGCTATTTGGCGATGAGTTATGCCTGAAATGCGAAAAGCTTTCTGTGCTGCGCTTATATAAGTTAATGCCCCCGCTAAAGGCTCCAAGCCACATATTGCCCATCCTATCCCGGCAAATACTGTAAATGGAATTACCATTCATGCTGCCTTTGTCAATATCATCATGCTTATAGGCTGTTATTTTGCCGGTAACAGTATTGAGGATATTAACGCCATTATTTTCAGAACCTATCCACAAATTACCATTCAAATCCATTCCTAAGGCCAAAATGGTATTGCCCGAAATACTATTGGCATCTTTATCATTATGGAGATAACGCTTAAATGTACCCGTTTCAGCAGTAAATAAATTAAGACCGCCATCCTCGGTACCTATCCACAACCGATTGGAGATATCTTCATAAATGCAGCTTACATAGCTTCCTGAAAGACTTGTGTTTACTCCTGGCTGATTTTGGTACCGGGTAAAAGTTCCGGTTTTTCTATCAAATAAGTTAAGACCACCGCTTAAGGTGCCCACCCATAAACGATGTTTTGAATCTTCTTTAAGTGCGGTTACATCATCATCGCTTAGCGAAGACGAGTTTGTATCGCTATGTTTATAATGGGTGATCTTATTGTTAGGAATATCAAACCGGTCAAGGCCGCCTTTTTGACTTGCTACCCATAAAATACCCTCATGATCAAATATCAGCCGGTTTACAAGATTACTTGAGATGCTGTTAGGATTGGCGCTGTCATGAAAATAATGCACGAACTTGCCCGTTTTACGATCAAGTTTATTCAGGCCAAAAAGTGTAGCCAGCCATATGTTACCATCTTTATCTTCGGCAAGATCCGATACGAGGTTGCTGCTTAACGAATTATCATCCTGGATGCTGTGTTTGTAAATCACAAAGCCATACCCGTCATACCGGTTAAGGCCGTCACGGGTACCTATCCACATAAAGCCCCTGCTATCCTGAATTATAGTACTTACATTAATCTGCGATAAGCCCTCCCGGGTACCTATATGCTCAAATTTAAGGTTCCTATCCTGCGAAAACCCATTTTGGGCAACCAATAAGGCAACCACGATAGACAAATATTTATAAATATTCACAATAACGGGCGGTGTTGAGTTTTTAATGATCCCAGAAAATTCACCTCTTAAAAAGAGAAGCAAAATGGCTTATAGTTAACTTATACGGCCATATTATTTATAAGTTTAAAATAGGCAAAAAAAAGCAACAAAACAGATATACTATTAAGCAAATCGCTTTTGGATTTAAAACGATAAATGGAAAATTTCCACACTAATTTTAACGTATTAATCGAATTGCACGAATTTTTAATTGGTATTGATTTAAGATTTGTGTGATTCGATTAATTGCGGAAGATTGAAAAGTATTCTTGTAGAAGTTTCTCGGTATAGGATATCTACCGATGGCAGGCTAAACCCACACCAACAAAAAAGCCTCCCGGCAATACCGGAAGGCTTATCATATTTTCAAAAGGCTGCGTTGCTTATAGCTCTCTCACCCAAATATTACGGAAACTAAGCGGTTCGCTTTTATCGCCGTGGGCTTGTAATTTTATCGGCGAAGCGCCATGTTTTTTACCTTCGTACGATGGTTTACCTATGTACTGTGTAGGACCAAGCAGCTCGAAGTTGTTTTCAACCAACACACCGTTAAAGAACACGGTTGCCCTTGCTGCCGATTTCAGTGAACCGTCCTCGTTAAATACCGGGGCAGTCCAGATCACGTCATAAACATTCCACTCACCAGGTTTGCGGCCTGGGTTTGCCAATGGAATCACCTGCTTGTACAAGCTGCCTGCCATGCCGTTAACATAAGTTTTGTTTTCGTATGAATCTA
>NZ_DASVOB010000737.1:0-7292 GCF_036383575.1 Mucilaginibacter sp. | reverse complement strand
ATCAAACTGCTTATTGAAGAGGACGATGACAAAACATTAAACGCCGTAAAAAACCTCGACTTCCCCGCTGTATTTGAAGTTATTGTGGTGCCTTTCCACATGCCTAAAACCAAGCCGAAGGCCTGTAACTACGGTCTGCATTTTTCAAGGGGGCAGTACCTCACCATTTATGATGCCGAGGATATCCCCGATACCGATCAGCTTAAAAAAGTGGTGGCCCTGTTTCACAAGCTGCCCGAAAATTATATCTGCATCCAAAGCGCGCTCAACTACTTTAACCGTAACGAGAACTTCCTTACCCGGATGTTCACCCTCGAGTATTCGTACTGGTTTGACTATATGCTGCCCGGTTTGGATACGCTGGATATCCCCATCCCCCTTGGCGGCACCAGTAACCACTTTAAAATGGACGTGCTGATTGAGCTTGGTGCCTGGGACCCCTTTAACGTAACCGAAGATGCCGACCTTGGCGTACGCGCCTATGCTAAAGGTTATAAGGTAGCCATTGTAAACTCTACCACGTACGAGGAAGCCAATAACAACTTCTGGAACTGGATCCGCCAGCGCTCGCGCTGGATCAAGGGGTACATGCAAACCTACCTGGTGCATATGCGCAATCCCGTAGCCCTCATTAAAAAGATAGGCTTTCGCGGTTTCCTTGGTTTTAACTTTTTCATCGGCGCTACATCGGCTACCTTCCTCATCTACCCGGTGCTGCTGCTTATTTTTATCTGCTACCTCATATTTGATTTTTCAACCATCCGCAATCTGTTTCCTGACTGGGTGCTGTTCATGTCCATATTCAACCTTATGGTAGGTAATATCCTCATGATCTATATCAATATGATGGCAGTATTTAAACGCCGCTATTTCGAGCTCATTTTGTTTGCCATAGCCAACCCCATTTACTGGCTCATGCACTCCATTGCGGCTTATATGGGCTTGTATCAGCTTATCACCAATCCGTTTTACTGGGAAAAAACCAACCACGGTTTAAGCAAGGTTAATAACCCAACAAACGTTGTTAAATGAAAATTGCCAAAAGTACATACCTGTTTATATTTACCCTGGTGCTGGCAGGCTGGTACCTTTTTATAGGCATCTACCTTAATAAACTGGGCTACTACAACCAGGAGAGCCTGTTTTATATCGAAAAAACCAAGATAGTATTCGAAGGCCTTGGCAACCGCCTAAAAGTAATGGGCTTAACCGCCCCGCTGCTGCCTTTTTACTCCACCTTTATTTTTTCGACCATAAACAGCTACTGGGCACCCGTAATAGCATCGGCGCTGGGCACGGCAGGCTTTTTCTACCTTATTTCGCGCTCGTTCCTGATCCGTGTTAAGGACGATTTTTACCTCATCATGGTAGCTGTGCTGTTTGTGCTGCATCCCGGTATTATTTACATGGCCTGCTCGGGCAAAGCCATTTACCTGGTGGTAACCTTCGTGTACCTGTTTTTCCTTAACCTGCTTAAGTTTTACCGCTCAAACACCACGTTTCACGTATCTATAGCCAGTATGTGTTTGGTAACGCTCATTTTTTGCGATTACCGCTTTATCTGGCTTACGCTGTTCTTTATTCCGCTGGTATTGTCTATCACGCTGGCCAGTCTTAACCTGGGCGAAAAGGAATCCATCTTCAGGCTGTTTATGAGCTTTAACAGTCCGTCGTTAAGGCGTAAGCTTATTAATAAAACCTTTGCCATTTACGTGATCCTGTTTATCCTGCCCGTGGTATCGCTCATTTGCTATAAGCTGCTTAACCAAACCCACGCCAGCGACTATAACTACTTTATGGAAAGTCCGCTGGCTACCTGGAACGTACTGGTCGACAAGCTTAATTACGATACCACCGTAACCGCAGTAAACTACCAGCTGCCCGAACTCAGCATCCTGGTATCATTAAGGGTTATTTATTTTTGTCCGCTGATACTATTTGGCCTGTACCTGCTGCGCGAAAGCACTTACCATGTACTAACCGTGCTCACCCTGTTTGCCTTTGTAGAGTTTTTGCACATTAAGTACGATAAGCTTTTCCTCACCTACCAGTACTACCTCATATTTTTATTTGTGGCGCTGCTGTGTATTATATTTAAGGTGCATACCATTAAAAACAAACTGGCGGTTAAACTGGGTCTCGCCTGCGTAATTGTGCTGCAACTGTACACTGGTTACACCTTTTTAACCCACTCGCTCATAACCGACGAGCGCCGCTTCATCACCACCCTTAACCGCCTGGAGCCTAATACCGATCAAAGCGAAAGCAGGGAAATGGCAACCTATATCAACAGTCTGCCCGATAATACGCACATCCTCATGGACGATGCCATATCATACCCCATAGTGGCCTTTACCAACAACGTTAAAAAACTAACCCTGCCCTACCAGCTCGACACTTTCCTGTCAGCCATTGAAACCCCCTATAAATACGACGACTATATCCTGATAGCCACTCCCAAAAACCCCTTCACCGGCTACACCCAGCTCAACGATAAATACATCCCCGAAATCCGCCGCCTCAACAGCGGTGTAAACTACAAACGCGCATATGAAACCGACGGCTGGATTTTGTATAAGGTGGTGACGTTGCAGTAGTTTTTTCGTTGGCAGTGGGTTTTTAGTGGCAGTGGCAGCAGCAGTTGCAGTGGCCTGTCATCCTGAGTGATAACGAAGGATCTTCTTCGCCATGCACGACCGCTTTACAGAGCGAAGAAGATGCTTCGTACCTCAGCATGACAAGCGTTTTTAATCTTATCCCCATCAAATCAACATTACAAAAATCCTTAATTCCGAAATCGAAAATCCCAATTCCGAAATCAAAATAATGGCGTTGCCTGCGGCCCGGGCTTTACGCTGCAAATCCTCGCCCCGGCCTCCGCGCGAAGGCCTGTGCGGGCTGTGGGTTTTCCGCTGCAATCCCTAACGCGGCCGGGGCTCAGGGCCGGAAGGGGGGGGGTAAGGTAAGAGGCTTTGACTACCGTTTAGCTTTGCATGCGGGCCACAAGGTACAACCTTACGGCAGCGTTTCTTATTTTTTGCTACCGCAAGGCTGCGCCTTGTGGTTTTTTGCTGGGGATTGAATTTGCTTGCGATAGCAGAAGCAATAATCTTTAACGTTCTGAAGAAAAAGTATCTTATTAAATCACCTATAAAGTATTTACTAAAAATATTAGTATATACTAATATTTTTAGTAAATTTGATTTTAAATGTTACCACTATGAATAATACGTTTGAAATCAAATCATGGGTACTGGGCACTGAAAGAAAAATAATAGTTACTGAACCTCTAACTGTTGACGGTACTGAATTTAAATTGGAATTGGACGAAAAAGAACCGTTGATCATAAAATATGACAATGGTCATTGGCACCCTCTATCGCCGGATGATAAAACAGTTGTCGCAGTTCCGAGGCAATTGGAAATTGATAGCATCGGCTTCGAGATCGCCAAACATTGGTGTTCGCGTCTTGCAAGACAGCTGGAAAATTTTCAATTAGCTATTTAGCATATTACTTTTGTGCCTTTTTAATCTTTATGCGCAAATCGTCGTACCGTTTTATTTCAGTATCCAAATCTTCCAGCTTTGGTTTCCGATAAGCATATCTATCACTATGAGAGTGCCCTTCCATGTAGCGGCAACACAAACCGAAACTTTCCATCAATTCGGCTTTGATTAAAGGATCGATGGTCACCTTTTCTAAGCTATCAATACTTATTCGCTCAACAAATCGCTGAACTACACCATTAAACATGCCGAACACAACAAGTGTCTCGTAGCAGGTTCTCAAACTGGTAAAACTTTGTTGAATCAATAGCTCACGTGTTGCGGCCGGGCAGTCAGTTTTATTCGCCTGGTGGTATAAATTCCGCGGCTTATCTGCATTCTTATATTCCTTTTCATAAGACGGCGCGTTTTTCAATGATACATAACCAGGTTTACCATTCCGTTGCTCGATCCAATGGCATAGATGGTCGCTTCCTATGTCCTGAATGCAGCCAATGAGCTGAGAAACAAATACCAGGTCGTGGGTAAAAACGACTACCTGTCTTATTAAAGATTCTTTTGTCAGACGTTCTGCGATCTGTGATTTTCTTTCCTCATCTAATGAGGTAACAGGGTCATCGAAGATAATGCCTCTGTTGATACCAGATAAGGTGGTTTCCGAGAAAAAATCTGCCAGCGAGATCACCTTTTGTTCCCCTTCACTCAAAATATCCGTCGGCTGTTTCCCTTTTAAGTTAAGCTGCCGGTATGAAGTACCCGCTGATCCTGTATGATTGATGGTGATGCCAAAATTGCCGTTCAAAACCAAGCACTCGTCATTGAATTTGTCGATATATGCCTGATTAAAATATTGGTTGGACAATTCCTTCTCTTTGTTGGTAATGTCCCGCTTATTTATCTTCCCTTTTGCCTTCTGAGCCTTGGCGACCCACTGATAATCAGCTACGGCTTTTTCTACAGTAGCATAATGTGTCTTCAGTTTCTCTTTATGATTCAGAAAAATTATTTTTTGATCAAGTTCTGCTATCTCCTTACTTACGTCAGAAGCTTGTAGACTTTCTATTTTCTGATCAATATCTGCAACAATGTTATCAACTAATAAAAGATCCGCCTGATTTTCGGCTAACTGCTCGTCACTCCTTGCGTCTATATTTTTAATTATTTCCCCTTTTAATTCAGCTAACTCTGTAAGCTTTTTATTCACTTGTTTAAGTTCTTCATTCTTATTCTCACTAAACCATTTATAAAGTGTCGTATTGTCGGGCAATAAGTTGAGGTCCAGTTTTTCAAATGCCGCTCTGGCATTTATCAATGCTGTTTGTGCATCCTTCGCATCCTGTTCTGCTTTGCTTTTGATAAAGGTCCAATATGAGGAAACCAGTTTTGCCGCCTCATCCGACAAAGGCTGGTGGCACAACATGCATATATCGTTTTTGCCAGGATAATCCCCAGGCGGATTACCCTGCAGCTTCGCAAACGCATCTGCTGCGACTATGAATTCTCTCCAGGCAGTGTCGCCTACGCCGGTAACATAAATATTTTTAAATTGATCAATATTATTGGTTGCTGCCAGCTTTTCTCTATCGACACAACTCTTAATTTTTTCGGCTGCTTTTGACAACTGATCCGTATTGAAGTACCGGTTAACATTGATCAAATTGGTTTTAAAAGCATTGAGTTGGGTTTTGATCTGGTTCAGATCACTGATCTCTTTATCTTTTTTTAGCGCCATTAAGGCAGCTTTGGATTCTTCTAATTTCCTTCGCTCTTCCCGATCATTATCGTTGAATTCTTTGTATTCTTTGAAATACTCCAATTTTGTTTTGTCTGATAATGAAGCGATCAGCGTTTTGATCGCAGATTCCCCATCGAACAAAGCAACTAAATTCGAAGTCGGCACATGTTGGTCAATCTGCTGTTGAACAAATTCGTCCATTTTCTTACAGCTTTCCGTAATAGCCGCAAAGTACGACAAGCCTGACGGGCGAAATTCAAACTGATTCTTATTATTCAGGTGCGCATGTACAGCCTTTTCATCAAATACAGAAAATTGCTTAAATTCCGGTTTGGCGCAATCCATCGGAAAATTAAGGGCATAATTACTATTTGCAGCATTAAACTCAAACTCTGCTTTTTTTGTCAACGGAGTAGTGTCATGAATATTTGGCAAAATAGTTTTCTCACCTTTGGTAATAAAAACATTATTTAGCAACCGAATATAGCCCGATTTTCCAGACCCATTAGAACCGTAAATAATAGTTAGGTTTTTGCCGAACTCTAATACTTGGCCTGGAACCAAAGCGTTAATGCCTTCTACTCCTGAAATTTTGGTGAGCTTCAGATCAGTTTTATAAGTCCCTGTGTGATCTTTACAAATAATATTGATCTCACTCCGTTCTCCTGTACTTTCAAGTAAACCCGCATCTTCAAAGAAATATTGAAGTGCCTTTTCGTAGTCCTCATCTGTGATCTCTGAACCAGCTAATATTTTTTCGGATAAATATTGCTCCCAAAATGGCAAAGTAGATGTAAAGTCTATTATATCGCCTTCGAGCGTTCGAACATTTTGTGCAGGTACGTCCGAATTTTCCGATGAGGGAGTTTCTGATTCAGGATTCATGATTAGGTTTTTTTGGGGTTAATATTTCCTTTTAAACGGTCGGGAGATCTCGAAAAAAGTCTGCTTTAAATTACCACTTAATATTGTGAATATATAAATTATTGCAAATAATATTAACTAATATCCCCCTCGCTGGCGCACGCGTGTCGCATGTTACCCGTATGCTATGTCTACATCATCACAAAACTCGCAATCTCTTACTGCCGCAATAATTCAACTATAAATGCATCCAATACAGATAAGACACACGCAACACGCGTGCGCCAGCCTAAGGGAAGAATATTATTCCTCTTGGGTCTCGCCTGGCGCTACCGTTCCTAAAGTACTCCTACGCGATTTAAGTGGATGCTTTTTGGCATGATTCACGCCTATGATCCCCTCTTTTATAGCCTTGCTAAATTCCCTTAAGACGAACTGTCGCACACCTTTGGCAGTAATTAAAAGCAACATATCTAAATGGCTATCCAAAATCTGTAATGGTTCTGCGTCATCCGTTAGTAGTTGGCAAAGCCCGGCGTTGTAACGTTCCTCAAAAATAACTGCTAATTGAGATATAGATCTGTTAGGAGCTTCAGTAATCATTTGACACATATCCTCCATATGAGCCGCGGGCAGGAGATTGTTATCTGCTTGATGTTCCTGGAAAAGCTTAGTAATCTCGTCTATCTCCCCTTCCCGGATATGCCCATTAATACGTCTCATTATGCTCTGCTTCTGCTGTCGTATTATATTGATGTGTACCATTGAGATCTCTTGTTTAAATTCTTCGGCAACCGGATTATCCCTTTGGAAATGCATCAAATTCCTGTATTTATCATCGTCTATCTCGCCTCGTTGCGCTGCTTTTCCCAAACCTTTACGTAGAGAAATAAGTATACGTTCGTAGTCAAGCGAAATCAAACCTTTATCTGAGAAATAGAAATAAAAAACGGCTATCTGTAGGTAATCATAGATTGAATAGAGACCTTCCTCGGCGTATCTTAAGGTCTTTTCCGCATTAATCAAGAAAGCATCGTCGCTGAGGTGTCGAAATTTGTAATTCACTACAAGAGGAAAGCAAACCAAATGATCGGGTACCCGATCAGGATCTCGCGATTCAAACTCTGCCCGTAGCTTCACTTCATCAAGGTAGCCTGAAAGAATAAAGTCAAAAACAGAATTCCA
>NZ_DASVOB010000736.1:0-16429 GCF_036383575.1 Mucilaginibacter sp. | reverse complement strand
TGTAAAATATCAGCATTGGCAAAATGAATAGATGAATCGGCGTCAGTATGGGCCGGTTTATAAGTGTTAATGTGAACGGTTTCACCATTAAAACTTATTTTATGTTCGTTTTTATAAAGCACGGTTGGTAAGGCCGCTTCGGGAAGAGGAGGAAATGTATAATTCCAATCATCAACCCTTATTGTATTTTCGAGATGCTTTTTCGTTACGTCCTGTGCTATGATGGTGGCACCTTCGCCATGAAGCCACTCATTTCCAAAAGTATGATCAAAATGCCAATGGCTATTGATTAAAAACTTAATAGGGTTTGCACTGATTGAATTTAAAGCTTCCAGAACATCGACTTTGGAAACACCGATACCACCATCAACCATCAGTTTACCCTGTGGGCCATTCAATACGGCAATATTGCCGCCCGAACCCTCCAGCATACTGATGTTTTTACGCAATGGCGTTACCGTTACCTTTGCGGTTTTCGCGGCATTGATGATGGTTACTACAGGGCTTGCGGCCTGGTTAAATGCAAAAAGATTTTTAGGTGCAAGCCACAGGCCTGCCGCCAAAGTACCAGCTGCGCCCAGGAATTTGCGGCGACTGATGTTGTTTAATTGTTGTGCGTTCATGATATGGATTTTTAGTTAGTTTCATTAAGTCACAAAAACCGGGATCAAAGCCTTTTAAAGGTTTGAAAGGAAATTATATACATCCGCTCCAATCTCTTTCACATTGGTTTCCAGGGCAAAATGCCCGGTATCATAAAGTTTCACGGTTGTATTAGGGTCATCTTTTTTGTAAGCTTCGGCTCCCGCCGGAGAGAAATAAGGATCGTTAGAACCCCAAACTGCCAGGATCTTTGGTTTATACTTCCTGAAGTATTCCTGAAACGCGGGATAAAGCTCAATATTGGTACGATAGTCCCGCAACAGATCAAGTTGCATCTCAATATTGTCAGGCCTGTCCATCAGGTGCTGATCCAATAAAATAGTTTCAGGAGCAATCAGCGTTTTATCAGAAACACCCTGATGGTATTGGAAATTAGTCGCCTCTACCGAAAAGAATTTTCGCACCGCATCCCGGTTTTTCTTTGAACCATCTGCCCAAAAGGCTTGTACAAGGCCATTCGCCCAATCCAGCAGGCCTTCCTTGTAAGCGTTACCATTTTGCGTAATTATCCCCGTTATTTTTTCAGGATTGTGAAGTGCCAGCCGTAAGCCTACGGGAGCGCCATAATCAAAAATATAAATGGCAAAATGTTTAAGCTCCATTTGCTCGATGAAGCCTTGCATGGTATTAGCCAGGTTATCAAAAGTGTACTGATATTTTTCGCGGGGCGGAAAATCCGAAAAACCAAAGCCAGGTAAATCAGGTGCTATCACATGGAATTTGTCGCTTAACATGGGTATAAGGTTCCTGAACATAAAAGAGGAGGTAGGGAAACCATGCATCAGTAATATTACCGGGCCATTTTTGGGGCCCGCTTCCCGGTAAAAAATGTTGATGCCGTTTACATTGATGGTTTTGTAATGCACCGCCTGCTCCGAAATAACTGAGATTGGTGTTGGCACCGGCTGTTGAGATTGAGCCTTTTGACCGGCCGCAGTTAAAAGAACCGCTGTGATTGACAATATATGTTTCATATGGTTAAGTTTAAATACCCGATGCTTGCCGATATGGTGCTGGAGCATGGAAAGCGATACACAGTATTGGGTTGAGGACGTTAATTATGCTAACAATAGGCATTGGTACCCAAAGGGTACCAATGCATGGGTTTGTGAAACCTTTATTGAACGAAGCTTACTCCATATCTTCCGCATATTTCGGTGACCGTTCCCATGTCTGGCGGCCCGGCGGGCAGTTTATCCAGTTCTATGAACATTTCTTCGGCACCGGCCGGTACAATGGTAAGCCTTACTACGGCCGTTTTGTCGCCCGCTACACGTAAGGAGTGGGGAATGTGGCGGGGCAGAAAGATCATGTCGCCAGCTTTTAAAGTATACTCCTCGTTGCCAACTTCAAAATGTATTTCGCCTTCCAATAAGTGAAAATGCTCATCATCATTACTATGAATGTGTTTTGGTACACCAATACCAGGAGGCAGGTTTTGTATTATAACTGCAAATTGCCCGTCGGTATCCTTGCCTGTTAGTTTTAATACCTGGTTATCACCAAGTACATTAATTCGTTGCCCTTCGGTGGTTTTTACAATCTTTTGTTTCATTTTGTTTATTAAGATGTTATTTAAGATAGGTTTGTCTTTGGCCGGTTGCAGCGGCAACTTCTATCGCGCTGATCATCCGGTGGCGTACAACGGCGTCTTCAAAAGTCGCGCTCAGGTGTGTGCCTTCTAACAGATCGCTGCCGAGCCGGGCATAGTTTTCGGCTATGTTATAGGCAGGCCCCTGCTTCGGCTCCATGTTAACGTTAAAATATTTTTCGGGTACAGGTATCACGGCTAAAGCATTGTCTTGTCCGCCTTTAATGGTTAGTTCAAACACACCGGGATGCCCTCCATCGGCTGTTATCAACAAATCGCCCTTAGTACCGTTTATCTCCCAAAAAAAGTTAGTTCCCTTAAACATACCACCACGGAAATGTGCCGTTGCAACCGCGCCGCTTTCCAATACACCGGTAACAGCTATCTGGTCAAAAACTGTCATCGGGATCTCTTCGCCGGTTTCTACCACGGTTGTTACTTTACGGCGATTGATGGCAGTTGCGTTCAATTCCTGAAACTCACCCAGGCAATAACATAGCGCGTCGATGCTGTTACCGAATGTTGAATAAATCATTCCAGCGCCGTTTTTAGCATCCATAGCGTAAGCGGTAGTTTGATCGGTAAAGGCACCATAATAAATGCCGGAACCGACAAGTGTGGTTGATAACACTTCGCCAACGTAGCCGCCTTTTACCAGGTCCTTAATAAAATTAATGGCCGGAACCGCGCGCGATTGTAAACCAACTACGCCATATATGCCCTTTTCCTTCGCTTTTTGTGCAAGTTCCTCCGCCTCGGCAAGGCCATTGCCCAGCGGCCATTCGCAATAAATATTCTTGCCCGCGTTAATAGCGGCCTCCACAACCGTTTTATGCTGAGGCACTTTAACAGTTACCACAACAAGGTCAACATCTTCGCTGTTCACCAACTCATCCGTGCTATGATAGGTATGAAGTACATCATAAGCTTTGCCGGCGGCGATAGCCTGGTCGGGGTGGCGGTTACTGATAGCGGCTAATTTAAATTGGGGTAATGATTTAATAGCAGGAATGTGGGCAACCGTTGCCCAGCCTCTGTCTGCACTTACTCCAATGATTCCTACTTTAATCCGATCGTTCATAAATTTTACTTTGTTTATTTATTTTATTTAAAGCGCGTTGCCTTGTAGCTGAATATTTTGGAGCTACTTTACAATCCCCGCTTCTTTTAAAAAGGTAAGGTTATCTTCCAGGTGCCAGTCTTCATATACTTTGCCGTTTTTTACATGCAAAATATCAATGGCAATAAAGCGTATAGGTTTACCTGATGCTGCATGATCACCTATTGGCCCGGTATTATGACCGGTATATATCTGGCGGCAGGTTATTTTGTCTTTAGAGATAATGATGTCCTCCACGCTACAGTGCAAATCAGGAACTGCTTTTCTAAAATTTGCGGATGCAAATAAGATCCCTTTAAACCCCTGCGGGCGACCTTCGGGCAAGGTATTATCATGAAAATCCATCGATACCGCTTCGTGCAGATACTTTTCATTGCCTGTGTTCCAAAAAGCATAAAACATGAGCCCTGCATGCATCATCTGATCATTTTGAGCCTTTGAAAGGCTTGCATCGGTCGTTGTTAATTTAGGAACCGGGATGTCGTTAGCTTTTTTTTGTGCCGATGCAGTGCCTGCTAAAACTATGGTTATCAGGGATAAAAGAAACATGTATTTTTTCATGGTAATAAGTCTTTATGAATTGATAATGTTGATTTAATGATGTGTTAGTTACTGTGCAAGGGTTAATCAATTATGCAGGGAACAAAAAACTGTTCAATTCCCTCAACATCTGAAAGGTGGGTGGTCATGGCTTCAATTTTTCCATCCTTTACATCAAATACTATGGCTACATGTTCGTCCAGGATCAGCTCACCGCGTTTGGCCGTGTTATGCAGCAACAGGGTAAACCCATGCATGCCATAAAGAATATGTTGTAGTTGGAACATGACCCCAAATTGTTTTAGTGATTTGGCCCTTTTTATTACCGCGTTAACCCCCGTTGCCGGACCTGATAATATACTTGTGCCGGGAAGTGTCCAGATAAGGTTTTCAAACATGATTGAACGCATTGCATCCCAATCATTATTTTTAAGGGAGTTAATAAATGTATTGGCCAATGCAAACTTTTCGCTTTCATCGTTGGTTACAGGCTCTGGTTTGTCATCAAGTATCAGCATGGTTTCGCGCAGGTCCATGTTTTGTGTGGTAAAAAAGGCGTTTGCCTGTGCGGCATCCAAAAGGCAGGTATTTATGGCTTTAATTTTGCCGCCAGATATGGAGCATATTATAGCGAGTGACTGATCAAGTTTAAGCCCGTTACGGCCTGCCTCACTATGAAGTGATAATGCTACCCCTTTTAATGCCACCAGATAGTGATCTAATTTCAATGCAACGCCAAAACTCATGATGATCTTTGCTACTTTGATCACGGCACTGGCTCCTGTAACTTTACCCGATATGATGCTGTCGCCAGGCAATGTCCAGGAGATATCTTCTGTTATGATATTACGGAGTAGGTCCCAGTCTTTATTTCTTAAAGCTTTCAGAAACTGATCGGCTATGATCAGTTTCGAACTGTCGGATATGGTTTCAGTAACCATTTCATTATTTATATTGTCCATGATTAAATTTTGTATGCAGGGAACTTTTATTGTTGCAGGATCCTGATCACAACCGGATCCATATCAATTAACTCCGTTACCTCGTTGCTTAATGAAAATCTTGATTGCAGGTAAACAGCATCGTTGTAGTAAACCCATGTTTTAAGGTCATCGTCCTGCCAGGCAATGATCTTTAAGGGCAGGTCAAGCGCTGCTACGGGATTTTCCTGCATCACTTCACCGCCACGTTTGGGGTTACCAAAAAGAATAAACTCCAATGGATTAAGTCGGATACCGGCTTTATCAGCTTCGGTCTGCTGGTTTATCCTTGTATAAATGATTGCACCGTTTTTGGATAAAGCCTCTGCTATCTTATCAATGGTCTCTTTCACGGGCAATGGGCTTCGGCGAATAATTACTCCGTTGTTGTTCATATGAGGTTAATGGTGGTGATTAAAATGTTAGTTTAATGCCGGCGCGGCAGGAAAATCAACCGGGATGTTAGTAGTGGCAAACACGTAATTTGTAAATACCCTAACGGTAACCAAACCGATAAGCTCCATCAGCGCTGCTTCATCAAAACCTGCATTGTAAAATATTTCGAGATATTGTTCTTCGGGATGGCCCTTGGTTTCTGTAACCGACTTTGCGAGTTTAATTATCGCGTCAAGCCTTGAGTCGGCAACTGCACCTTTTCTGATAGCTATAGTATCTGCCTGTGATAACCCGTTTCTGATAGCTGCCAGGGTATGACCTGCCAAGCAGTATTCACAGTGGTTTATTTCAGAAACTACCAGCGCTATGGCTTCCCGTTCTTTTCCATTAAATGCACCCTGGTTTAAAGCTCCCTCAAAATCAAGAAATGCTTTAAGCGCATGGGCCGAATAGCCTATAGTTGCATAAAGGTTTGGAACCTTACCTACGCGTTTTTTTATTTGCTCAAACAAAACCTGAGTTTCAGGACTTACCTGCTCAAATGTTGGTACTGTTATAGTTTTCATATAATATATTATGGTGTGTTAACTTTATTTTGATTTTAATTTTTTCAGATATAGCTGAGCGGTTTCACTCATGGTTAATATGGAGCCGGCAAGTATCACAATGTCTTTAAGCACCAGCCTACCCCTGCCCGACAGGTAGGGAAAGCCCCATTCGCTATCGCCTAGGTGGGGTACCCAGCTTTCGGGCGTAGTTATTAAAAAGGACAGTGTGCCAAGTGTCATCCCAAATACCAGCATACTTGCAACTAAACTTGGCAGCGGCAGTACTTTATACAGGGCTACAAGCAGGCCAACTGCTATCAGAAATATGCCCAAACCAATGGAAAAGCCGTAAGTATTATTTTCCTGGTGCCATTGGTGGTTAGCGGTTACCAGCGCACCTTCGGGGTTAATGTGTTTCTTATATTGATCAGGATGATTATAGAACTCAGCCATGAAAGGGCTGTTTGCTACAAATGGAACAATGCCATCTGCCTCATAAGTGAAAAATTTGAGTGCCCCTATCCAAATAAATACAATTACAATACCATACCTTACTGCCGTTTTTCCTTGTTGCTCAAGGCTTGCGATGAAGTTTATAAATCTGTTATTCATGTTTTTTATTTTATTTAGCCGTGCTTGTTTCAATTGTTTTAACATTTCAAAATTAGCCTGCTGTTATATGTTCCAACATGGACAAAACAGGCAAAGGCTTGGACAAATCAGACAACCTAATTATAGGCGAGCGGGACCGGGCAAGGTTGAGGCTGTATGTAAAAGTTTTTATTTTATTCATCGCGTTTTGGCATATCGAGAGTTAGGTTCAATACAATTGCTACGAGGTAATAATTATGCCACTGTTTTAAGTTGTTGATTGTTAGGTGTTTGTTGTTTGTTAGCAAAGGTTGCCGTAACGGGATTTCGCAGATACGTTTATTGTCGTTGCAATAATTGCCGATGATTTTAACGAAGGCTAATAGGATTGAGGATGGTATTAATCTGTTTAAAGGAAATGAACAATACCATTTTTTAATTATTCGTATCCTTGCCCGGAGGAAGAAAAACGGTGTCAATTATATTGCCGTTGGTTAACAATACGCACCTTTCCATCAGGTTTTTTAGCTCCCTGATATTTCCTGGCCATGAGTGATTATTAAGGGCAGTGAGCGCCTCGTCTGATAGGCCCATGATCCGTTTGTTTGCTTTGGTTGCAAATACATCAACAAAGTGTTTTGCCAATAGCGTAATGTCCTCTTTTCGCTCCCTAAGCGCAGGCAAAGTAATTGGTGCAACATTAAGATAATAGTATAAATCCATGCGGAAACGACCGCATTCTATTTCATATTCCAGTTTATGGTTTGTAGTAGCAATTACGCGCACGTTGATAACGTGTTTTTTGCCGCCAATTGATTTGATCTTATGATTTAGCAGCACCTGTAAAAACTTGGCCTGAATGGTTATAGGGAGTTCTGCAATTTCATCCAGTAAAATGGTACCTCCGTTGGCCTGCTCAAGCTTGCCTATCCGTTTCTCTGGCATGCCGGTAAATGGATTATTTTCATAACCATACATTTCCAACTCAATCAGCCCCGGTGACAGTGTTGCACAATTGATCACTATAAGCGGGGCATCTTTTCGTACCGACAGCGCGTGCATAGCCCTTGCAATCAATTCCTTTCCAGTTCCGTTTTCTCCGTATATAAGTACAGGTATATCAGAGCTCCCTGCCAGCTTAACCTTTTCCAGGGCATTTAAAAAGGTTTTGCTTTTACCCACGATGTTTGCAAATTCCGGCCCTTCCGGGTCAAAAGATGTTGAAGGCAAAACCTGGTTGGGCTTGAGTGTTTTTTGCAGATATGCGGCTACCCCAAGCATGAGCAGTGCATCATTTTTGCGAAAAGGTTTTGCCAAAATGCCATGAGCACCGGTTTGTTTGGCAATGTTTAGTGTAAGCTGGTTTGCATTTGCTGAAAGGTAAATAAATGCTATCTCTTTTTCGCTTAAGGTGTGGGCAAGGTGGATACCTGAACCTTGCCCCTTGAAATTAATATCCAATAAAACCATTTGGGGACTTTCATCCCTGACAATGTTTAAAGCCGCCGGTATTGAGCGGGCTATTGCGCAAACTGCATAGCCCGCTTTTTGCAGTATTATTTTAAGATGAATGGCTTCTGTAACATGGTAGTCAGCAATCAATAGTTTGATTTTCATCATTACAGATAATGGTATTACTTAATGGTTTTATAGCAAACCCCAGATTTCGGTTTAGGGTGTTAATAATCGGTAACAGCATTTCTTTTAATACCCAGTTTCTTCATTTTTGAAAACAGGGTGCTTGCCGGCACATCAAGTAATTCAGCAGCCCCTCTAAAGCCGCCAATCCTGCCATTGCAATATTTAAGGATCTCAATGATGTGCGCGCGTTCATTTTCATCAATGGTCCTGACCTCAAATTCCTTTTTTTCTTTCGCCGCAGGCATCCCAATCTTGAGGGTAGACAGATGTATAGTTTTTAATGAATCTCCTTTTGATAACAGGATGCTCCGCTCAATAAGGTGTTCCATCTCCCTGATGTTTCCCGGCCAATTATACGCCTGCATATCAAGGAGTGCTTTTTTACTGATCGTCTTAATTTTGCGGCCCGCCTTTTTTGCAAAACGATTAATGAAGTGTGTAGCCAGTAAGGAAATATCCTCTTTTCGTTGCCTTAAGGGTGGTATCTCAATGGGGAAAATGTTAAGGCGATAATACAGGTCGCTGCGGAAACGGCCTTCCTCCATTTCCTTTTCCAATTGCCTGTTAGTTGCCACTATAATCCTTACATCAACTTTAATAACACCTTTGCCGCCAATCCTTTCAATTTCCCGTTCCTGCAGGGCACGCAATAGTTTGGCTTGAAGGTCAATTGGTATTTCCCCAATTTCGTCAAGGAACAGGGTGCCTCCGTTGGCAAGCTCAAACTTACCTAATCGCCTGTCTGTGGCACCTGTAAAGCTGCCCCGTTCATGACCAAATAATTCGCTTTCAATTAAATTTGCAGGTAACGCCGCGCAGTTAACCTTTATCATCATTTTGTTTTTGCGGGGCGAATTATTGTGGATCGCTCGCGCTATAAGTTCTTTACCTGTGCCTGTTTCGCCGAGGATGAGCACAGTACTGTCTGAGGGGGCTACCTGTGCTACCAGTTTAAATGTTCGCTGCATGGCGGGGCTATCACCTATGATCTCGGCATAATTATGCGATGTTTCCAGTTCTTCGCGCAGGTATGTTTTTTCTTCTTCAAGTTGTTGTTTGTAGTTGTTGATCTCATTAAGCTGGTGATTGATCTTTTCGTCGGCAATAATGTTAAGTACCGCAACGGAGATGTGGTTGGCTAAACTTTCAATTAAATTAAGTTTGTTGGTATAGTTGATACATTCATTTTCATAGAAGATAAGCCAGAAACCATAAATCTCAACACCTTTTGAAAGCCGCACTACCACTGCTTGTTTTATTCCGCTTTCCTGGTTTACTTTCATGTATAGCGGAAGTTCTGCATCCTGACCGAATTTGTTCAGATCGATCAGTATGGGTTTAGATTGATTGATCACTTTATTTAGGATCCCATCGTTTGCGGGGAAACCGGATCTGCTCAGTTCTTCATAACGGGGATGATTTCTGCTTTTGGATTCCGGATCTTTTAAAAACGCGTTTACAGTCGAACGCTCTTTGTTGATAGTAATGATAGCGGTATGCGTAAAACCGAGCATCTTCTTAAACCGATTGTTTATCATAAATAAAAGCTCGTTAGTATTCTTTATTGCGCCGATATCGATACTTAATGATAGTAGCAGTTCCCGTTCAGCTTCACGCCTTGAAATCTCTTCATTGGCAATAATGTTTGAAACAGCGGTTGAGATCTGGTAAGCAACTCCTTTAATAAGCTCAAGGTCGTGATCGGTATACCCTCCTTTTACGCTTGAGTTTACACAGAATACGCCCAGGTAGTTATCACCATCTTTTAAGCTAACGGCAACTTTTTCTTTTATCCCGTTTTTAAACTCCTGTTTTACGTATTCAGGACTTGTTTCCTGGTAGTACAGTTGTTCCATATCAAACACCTGTGCGCCCTCGGTTTGCAGTACTTTGCTCAAACAGTTTAAGGTGTTTTGGTTGATATTAGATGGGCCATCCGGTTTAGCGGCGTTATGGCCGGGCTCAGATGAAAGGATAAAAGAGCCCTGATCGTATTCACCATTCAACATAAAAATGAGGATACTTTCAAAATCGAATATCTTGCGTAAATCAGTATTGATAACCCTGACAAGGTCTTTTTTATTACGAATGGTGCTGATGTCATAGCTCAATTTAAGCAATGATCCGGCCTCAGTTTCCTTTTGTTTTATGGCCTGATTGATGGCAATGTTATCTACAGCGATAGATAATTGATTGGCAATTCCGCTGATGAGGTTAAGCTGTCTGTCATCTATAGCCTGATCCTCAGCCAAACAGATAGCCCAAACGCCAACAATACGCACACCCACCTGCAGGCTAACCATAACTACTTTGCTAATACCGCTTTCATAAAGTATCTCCAGGTATTCGGGCAATTCCGCACGCTCAGAAAGTTGCTTCAGGTCAAAAACAAAGGGTTCCTTTGATAAAAGTACTTTATTAAATATCTTATCATTGGTGGTGTATTGGGTATTGATCACCTGCTGATATTTAGGATGGTCCTTTGCTCCTGAATGTTCATCCTGTAAAAAAGAGGTCATGGTGAGCTGATCTTCATTGATGACGGCTACCCATTGATGCCCGAACTCAAACAACCTTTTTAACTTAAAGTGAATGATTTTGAGCAGGTCCTTTTTTTCTTTTATCGAGGCAAAATCAATATTTAACGACTGGATAATTTCCGCTTCCGCCTCCCGCTCAATAGTAGTTTCTTCTGCCAACAGCATTTGTGTTACGATGGTGAACTGGTTGGCAATTAAACGGATGAGCATTTGCTGCTCCCGTGCGGTTGTTGTGCTGCCGCTGTAAACCATTACCCAAAAACCAATTGGTTTATCGCCCCGATTAAGCGAAATTATTAGCCCTTCTTTAAAGTGAGAAGCCATTTCCGGAGCCATAAATTCATGTATATCGGGCGAAGATGAAAATTGGCCCGTGTCGGCTACCGGGCCTCTGAGCCCATTAATTTGGAGTGTTGACCTTAATGGGTAGTGATTGATAGGCGTGCTGCACTGTGGTAAAAAATCAAACAAAAGGCCTTCGCCAGGCTTGATGATGAATATGGTTGAGTGGCTAAAGAGCAGTATATCTTTTAACCAGGTATCAATGATAGCTTTTAGCTGATCTTTACTTTTAACCGCGGAAAGCTCGGTACTGAACAATAGCAACAGATCATCTGTAATGCTTTCCTGTGATGATAATTGTGGAGAGAACGCTGTCATAACGGTACAGATTATACAAATACATACATGATTCAAGGGGACGAATACGTATTGAAAAGATGGCAGTCTATAAGGAACAGATAATGGAGGATTCGCCTTACGCAAATATGGTATGGCTTAATTGGCAGAAGGGGGTAAAAATTCGCCTGTTTGGGGGTAAATAATATTCAATTGACGATTCTTGGAATTAAAATCAACCGTCAATTGGCTCGCCATGAGAAGCGGGGTTGTTCAGGATATAATCGGCCGGTGCTTTGCCAAACTGCTTCTTAAATTCACGGCTGAAATATTTGCGGTCGTTAAAACCAACCGAATAGGCTACTTCGGCTATACTTAATTTATTTTGAGCCAGCAAAAGTGCGGCCTGTTTTAAACGTGTGGTTTTAATAAAATCAACAAGGGTTAAATCGGTTAGGGCTTTAACTTTCCGGTACAGCACGGTTTGGCTCATGCCAATTTCTTTAACAAGCCGGTTAACGTCAAAGCCGGGATCTTCGATGTGCTGTTCAACTATTTGCATCAGCTTGTTCAGAAAAACCACGTCCGGCGATTCAATGAGTTTGTCCTGGGGCATGAGTGTTATCTGCCCGGCATATTTTTGGCGCATGCGCTCACGTGCCTGCAGTAGGTTGCAAATGTTCAGTTCTAACACCTGTACGCTAAATGGCTTGGTTATATAAACATCGGCCCCGGTTTTCAACCCGTTTACAAGGTGCGATTGTGCTACCTTAGCAGTAAGCATGATAAACGGAATATGATTGGTCCTCTCGTCGGATTTGATCCTGGCGCATAGCTCAAATCCATCCATTACAGGCATGGCCACATCACTAATAATTAGATCCGGAATTAAATTAGTAGCTGTTTCCCAGCCGTCGGCACCATTCACGGCTTCATGAACAGTGTATAAACCACCGAGTGTTTCCCTGATAAATTTGCGAAGGTCATCATTATCTTCAACAACCAAAATCACCGCGCGCTCTTTCTGTGAATCGGGTAAAAGCGTTTTTACACCTGGCGACGGAGTTATCATATCGTCTGTTTGCAGATCATCATCGCTGTAAACGGTATTTGACACTTCCTGCTCAGAAAAATGTGTATTGCCTTTTAATAAAGAAATGATAAACGTGGTATACCCGGATCGTTGTGCCGTTTTGGGGATTGATTTAACTGCTATATCACCTTTATGAAGTTCCATTATATTTTTAGCCAATGCCAATCCAATTCCCCATCCCTGTGATTTTGATGCCTTATTGTCCTGATAAAAAGTTGCAAAAATGTTGGGCAGTGCATTGGCAGAGATACCGGTGCCGTTATCAGTTACAACGATATCGATATGTTCATGACCGGGCTCAATAGCCAACGTTATTTCACCGCCAGCCGGTGTAAATTTGAAGGCGTTTGACAACACGTTATACAATACCTTTTCAAACTGTTGGTAATCAAAATAAAGCGATGCGGAATCAATCGCGGTATTAAATTGATAATTGATATTATTAGCAACAGCCAATTGTGTAAACGGCTCAAAAACCTCCCGGCAAAATTTAACAATATCATATTCCCCAATGCTTAGCCGGGTATTCCCACTCTCAACTTTACGGAAATCCAATAGTTCATTAACCAGTCTTAATAATCTGTCAGTGCTTTGTTTTACAAGGCCCAATTGCCTGTTGATAACGGGATTATCTGTTGCCTGCTCCATTATTTTTTCGACGGGGGCCAGGATCAGGCTCAGTGGTGTACGGATCTCGTGAGATACCTTGGTGAAAAAATCAACCTTTAACTGGTAAATTTCCTGTTGCTTTTCGCGGTTTAAGTGCTCATAAAACAGATCGCGCTCCAGTTTTGCCTGTTTCCTGAAAAAGCGTACTACCAAATAGAGCAGGCCGGAAAATATGAGGAAATAGATAAAGTATGCCCACCATGTTTTCCAAACAGGCGGCAGTATAATTATATGTAAGGATGCGGTATGTTTATTCCACAAGCCATCGCTGTTACTGCCGCGTACTAAAAAGTCATAATCACCGGCAGGCAGGTTGGTGTAGGTGGCGGAAGGTATGCTAACCAGGTTCCAGTTTTTTTCAAAGCCATCCAGCTTGTACATGAATTTATTGCGCTCGGGCGTGTTGTAGTTTAACGAGGTGAAATTTAAACTGAAAACGTTTTGATCATGATTAAAAGTTATTTGCCGCGTTAAGCTGATATCCTGTTTAAGCAAACCAGTTTTATCGCTTATTTGTACAGGTTCATTAAATAACTTTAACCCGGTAAATAACACAGGTGCAGCATAGTTATTCTCCTTTACATCTTTAGGATTAAAGCTTACCAGGCCGTTGTAGGTTCCGAAATAAATATCGCCGTTGAGATCTTTGAAAGAAGAGTTGGCGTTAAATTCATTGATGGGCAGGCCGTCTTTAACAGTAAATGTTTTAAACTTTTCGGTTTTTTGATCAAACCTTGCGAGGCCGTTATCTGTACTGATCCACAATGCGCCGTCATTGGCCTGTTCAATTTTTAAAACATTATCTGTTGGTAAACCCTGGGCTGATGTGTAGGTTTTAAATTTATTTGTTTTCGCGTCGTACCTGCTCAATCCACCGTGATAGGATCCTATCCACACGGTACCGGCCTTATCCTCCATAATACAATTAATATAACTGGCTTTTAGGCTATTATCATCGCGTTCGTCAACTTTAAACGCGGTAAATGCCGATGAATGATTTTTTAAAATATTAAGGCCAATGGTTGTGCCCACCCAAATATTGTGCTTCGAATCTTCATAAATGCACCTTACGGCAATTGTACTTAAGCGGATAGGATGGGCCGGGTCGGTAATATAAGTGCGGAACTGCTGCTGCTTTTTATCAAAAATATTCAACCCCAGGGAAGTGCCTATCCAAAACCTGTTCTGGCTATCTTCAAGTGTACAGCTAACGATATCACCGCTGATGGAAAATGGGTTGGCAGGATCATGAACATGATGCTTAAAAACGTGTTTTGATGGGTCCAAAAAGTCAAGCCCTCCCTGGTGAAAACCGATCCATAAATTGTTTTCCTTATCTATATAAAGTGATTTGACATAATTGGTTGCAATACTGCCCTTGTTCCCAGGGATGTTGGCGTAATTTATAAACTGGCCTTTAGTTTTATCAAGATAGTTTAACCCGTTACCATCTGTGCCTATCCATAAATTATCTTTTGCATCAGCAATGATTGGGCTTACTGTATTGCCGCTTATGCTGTTCTTGAATTTGTTGGAGCGGTATATCTTAAACGGAATACTGTATGGGTGTACAATATTAATGCCCCCATACATAGTGCCGATCCAAATAGTACCTGTTTTATCAAGGTAAATGTCTTTAATAGAATTATTGCTTAAGCTATTTTGATTTTCGGTATCGTGGTCATAAAAAGTAAAAGAACCGCTTGCCGGGTCATAAATATTTAAGCCGTTAATGGTGCCTACCCAAAGCTTATTTTGCTTATCAACCATAATAGTGCGCACGTCATTACTGCTTAAACTTTTGCTGTTAAAAGCGTCATGCTTAAGGCTGGTAAATGTACCGGTTTCTGGATGGTAAAGACTTAAACCTCCGCTTTGCGTACCCACCCATAGCCTGTGTTTGGTATCTTCGGTAATCGCCTGTACAGAATTACCGCTTAAACTATTGGGGTTTGTTTCGGCTTTAACAAACGATGTGAATATATACCTGCCATTTATAAGGGCCATTTTGGTTAGCCCATACACAGTTCCTATCCAAAGGTTATTGGCGTGGTCTTCGTATATGGTTTGGATCTCGTTTCCGGCAAGGCCCGGATGTTTTGCATCGGCCTTAAAAAAATGAGTAAACTTTCTGGAGCTTGGCGAGGCTGTCATGTTTAAGCCGTTGTTAGTGCCTACCCAAATTTGACCAAGATGGTCCTGGAAAATGCAATGAATATTATTATCGCTTAAGCTACTGAGATTAGCGCTGTCCTTCAAAATATGTTCAAAAGAATCTGTTTCAGGAATATATCGGTTAAGCCCTCTTACAGTGCCCACCCACAGGTTTTTAGCACGGTCTTCAAATACGGAAAACACATAGTCGTTACAGCTTATGCTGCCCAGTTCTTTGTACGAGTGATTATAAATTTTAATATTGCTTGCATCATAACGGTTAAGGCGGTCGCGGGTGCCAATCCAAATGTAGCCACGACTATCTTTACAAAAAGAGAGCACGGTACTTTGCGACAGGCCGTTGGCGACCGTCAGATGGTCAAAAGTGAGCTGTGAAAGAGCAATATTGGATATTGAAAGCAAACAGCCTAATAGGATAAAAAGCTTTTTCATCTACGTTCCGGAAATTTGCCTTTATTAAAATCTAAATTTAAGGATTTTATGGGATGAATGAAACGTAATGTATGGCACTGATATATTTTGCATCTATCGGCCCAATAACCAGCCTAAAGATGTTTTTTACATTTTGCTCTTTATCTGGACGAGAATTTCGTGATCCTGTATGATTTTGGCCCATTGGGGGCGTGTTACCCTTCGCATAACTAAATTTTAATTTTTTTTGAAGATTTCTGTAAGGTTATGGAGGTAGAATCCAATAAGCTATGCATGGAAAGCAGCTGCCTCTTCCAGTCGGCTATAAACCGGTTTAAAACACTCAAAATTGAAAGTAATAAAAGGCATGTATGGTTGTAGTATTTTTTCATTTAATGGTCAGAGGGCCGAATTGTCCAACCGGCAGGTTTGTTTGTCTGCTTCGTCCTGAAAGTGCTTAAAAATTCGTTGTTTTTGCTACAATTTTGAGCCATCAAACAACTCAAAAACTACATATCATGACAACAAAAACAGTAAAAACAATCTATTGGATAGGAGTAGCATTAACTTCATTATGGTTTGCAGCAAGCGGATTTGGCGAACTTACCAAAAACCAGTTTGTATGGGACATAACCTTAAAATTGGGATATCCTCCGCACTTCATCTACATCCTTGGTGTTGCCAAACTTGCGGGCATCGCGGTTCTTTTAACGCCTAACAGGTTGCTTAGGTTAAAAGAATGGGTATTTGCAGGTATTTTCTTTGATATCATATTTGCTTTTTTATCTAAAATAGCCGTACTCGGTTTTCCTGCTACCATAGATGCTATTGTTGCATTTATTATGGTAACAGT